>JAACDH010000485.1 GCA_009936995.1 Rhodobacterales bacterium | reverse complement strand
GTACCATGGTCAATATCTAGGAATGTGCCCTGTGCTCCTTCGAAGAGCAAGCTCCCCCCGGACGCCATGGTCCGGTGAAGCAAAGCGACAGCGTCTCCGACAAAGGGCGCCAAGGCATGGCCAAAGCCTGCATAGGTTTCGACCAACTCGTCGATGTTGAGGGCATCGCCGCCGTACCACCCAATCATCCGGTTCTTTTCAGGAAGAACGCCCTCGAGACGCTTGCGTAACAACACCGGATTCAGAAGATCCGCAATCATCACGCCCCGACGAGCGACCTTGTCCTCGTACGTCGGACCAATACCGCGTTTGGTTGTGCCAATCTTGTCGGCGCCAAGCGCTTGCTCGCGAAGGCCGTCGAGGGTCAAGTGGTAGGGCATGATGACATGAGCCCGACCACTGATGACGAGCTTGCCCGGTGTGGCCTCGCGGCCCCTATCCTTTAGCTGTGCCAGCTCGCCGAGCAGTACGCCAGGATCAACTACAACCCCGTTCCCAACCACACACACAGTGTTGGGCCACAAGATACCTGAAGGGAGCAAATGGAACACCATCTGCTCGCCGTCGACGACAAGTGTATGTCCCGCGTTGTTTCCGCCTTGAAAGCGAACCACGCAAGCCATCATATGCGAAAGCACATCGACGACTTTGCCCTTGCCTTCGTCGCCCCACTGTGTGCCCACTACAACCACGTTCGGCATGTTGTCCTCCGGCCTAGCGCCTGTGACGCCCGGCCCGATGTAGCTAGGCATCGCCTTCAGGTCCACTGCTTTTGGCGTGTGGATGTGCTCTACGGTAAACATCTCTTAAGGAATCTACCGACACGTGCGTGTAGCGCTGGGTCGTAGACAGGCTTGCATGGCCCAGCAACTCTTGGATTCCGCGAAGATCGGCACCAGCATCCAACAGGTGGGTCGCGAAACTATGTCGCAGGGAATGGGGGTGCAGACCCGGCGCGCCCGCCCGGACCCCCGCATCCGCGATCACCCTCCGCATCGAACGAGGGGACAGTCGACCGCCTCGCTTGTTGCGAAAGACCGGACCGCCGGACTCGTCCTCGACCGTCCCGAAGTGTTTGGTGAGGGCGGTGACCGCAGGAGGCCCAATGGGCACTCGACGATCTTTCCCGCCCTTACCATTGCGAACGTTGACCACCCCGTTCACCAGATCGATATCCTGCCGATCCAGTCCCGAGGCTTCGCCTACACGCAAGCCCGCTCCGTAGAGCAATTCCACCAGCGCGCTGTCTCTGGTCGATAATTCGAGATCCAACACCTCGTCAACGCCCTGAACGGAAAGGTAGTGCGGAAGTCGCTGCCCTACTTTGGGTGGCTGTAAATCTTGCGCCGGGGATACCTCTAGTCGTCCGCTTCGCAACATCCAGCGATAGAATGTTCGTATGGCAGCCACATGCCTTGCCCGGGTGGCGGCCGCCTTTCCCTGGACTATCGAGAACAGAAAGCTACGCAAGTGCATGCGACTCGCCGAGGCGAGATCAGCGCGGTTGGTGAGATGTCGTTGCAGTGCACTCAACGTCCGCTGATAGGCTCTGACCGTGTGAATGGACAGGCCTCGCTCGACTCGTAAATGATCGAGAAACCGACTTAGCAGTGGATTTGATTCGTTTGTCACGAAAACAGAATAGCCCAATCCTGCGCCAAAATTCCAGTGTGGCCGTCGGTGCCGTCTGGAAACAACAGCATTGCAGCCGCCCGCTTCACTTCTAACAAATCGACCATGCCGTGAACGTCAGTCCCTCGGGTGTCTGCCAACCCGAGCAGCAACCGATCGGCAGACTCACTGTCCAGATGACCAAAATCCTGTAGCATTTGGACAAATCGGGCAGCGCGGCCAGTGAGCCGGACGTCGGGGATAGCGTTCATGGCGTACAGCTCCTGTTGCCCGCCGCATAACGTTGACCCGGGAGCCGAACCACCTGCCCATTGAGCTCCAGCACTGCCAACTCGGAAAGAAGCTCGATAACAGAGATTCCTCGTTGCTGACAGACTTCGTCCAAAGGACGCCCAGCGAAGACTGCCTGAAGCCATAGATCCGCGATGTCCGGCTCACAACGGGCTACATCAGCGAGAAATTTCGCGACGTCCCAGACTGGAGTGACGGGGTCCTTGATCAGATCTCGTCGCTGTCGGAGCCAGTGCGATAGCTCCTCAGGATCGCCATCTATTCGCTGCTCGAGTGCCATCATGAACTGACTACGTTCGCTCTGAGCATCTTGGAGCGCAGCCAAACAACCCGATGCGACCGCGCTGCCCGGTTGTGCGGGAACCAAGTGCACAGGCCGGTCCAGTTCAATCGCTGCCTCGACCGTGTAGAGCGCGCCACTGCCCTCTGGTGCCTCGACGACGACCACCCGGCGACTGAGTCCCGCTATCCAACGGTTACGCGCGGGAAATGTCCAACGTTCGGCTTTCTCATCGTCGGGCCAGGTGCTTACCACTGCACCGCCAGAGGCTACGATGCGACGGCGGAGCCCCGTGTTGCTCACCGGGCTCATACTGCCCAGACCGTGGCCGAGAACTGCGACCGTGTTCCCAGAATCGGCCGCTCCCTGATGTGCTGCAGCGTCGATACCGCGGGCCAAGCCGCTGACCACTGTCCAGCCACCTTTGGATAGTTGGGCGCCGAGATACTGGGCCAAGCTTCGCCCACGAGCCGTGCAACCTCGCGTTCCGACGATGGCAATACCCGGCCGCTGCAGGAGTGCGGTGTTTCCCTCGACGAACAGCACCGGCGGCGCGCCAGCGTTGTCGTTGCGCAGGTCGCTGGGGTACCGAGGGTCGTCCTGAATGAGTACCGTGCCCATCGTTTGCCCAGAGGGGTACCGTCGCCAACGCTTGGCTTTCAACTCGGGCACACCTATATCGATCAGATCGTCTTCACCACAGCTACGCAGCCCATCCCAACCGCCAGCAGCATCGCGAAGTTCATTCGCCCGACGTGCCGAAAATAGAGCCGCCGCTCCTAACCAAAATCCTGATACCTGTTCCACCACAACTCCATGTGGAACCGGACATAGCCTTGGCGCAGGCTCCCTCCAATTCCCAAAGAACCAGATTTCCACGAATCGCCGAACGCTCTTCCGCTTTACAAAGGTTGTTCGTAGATTAATTTGGCAGAGTACCGAGCATCCAGACCGAAACTCGCTCGACTGATAGGCCTGACTTGGCGCAGGGAAATGAGGCCGCATCGTGGCGCCCATAGCTGCCCTC
>JAACDH010000484.1 GCA_009936995.1 Rhodobacterales bacterium | reverse complement strand
GATTTTGGCGTACCCAGTCGCGATAGCGGGCATCTCGGTCGTCACGGAGTGGGCGGATGGTGACCTCGCGGGACTCGTCTTTGTCGTTGACGAGGGTAAAGGCGACGTCTTGCTCGGCGCGATGGACCAATCGCTGCGACACCGTCAAATGCGGCGTAAGGTCGATACCGTCGATGCGAGTGATGCGCTCTCCTGCGCGGGCGCTCACGCCGGGTTCGAGAAGCGGAGAGGTGCGACCCCGCTGGCCGGGATCCCCGCGACAGATGTGGGTGATTCGCCAGCCTCCGCGGTCGTCCCAGACGTAGTCCGCTGCGAGTACGCCCATGTTCAGGTAGGGGCCCCGCTGGTGGTCGCCGCCCATCTCGTAGGCGTGGCTGGTGCCGAGCTCACCTTGCATCGTCCAGATGAGGTCCGACAGCTCGGCCCGGGAGGAAATACGGTCGAGCAGTGCGCCATATTGGACCTTGGCGGCGTCCCAATCTACGCCGCTCATGTCTTCAGTCCAGAAGTGGTCGCGCATCAGGCGCCAGCTCTCGTGGAAGATCTGGCGCCACTCCTGTTGGGGGTGAACTTCGCAGCGAACCCGGGTGAGATCGAGGATTCCCGAGGTTCTGTTCGGGTGACCGCTGCGCTGACGTTTGAGTTCCTCCCGTCGGCCTTTGTCGGCCTTGGCGGGAACTACTCGGTAGGTCCAGCCGGACTGAACCCATGCGGCCTTGCGGCGCAGGTCGACCCCAAACTGGGTGATGCGGTCGTCGACCATTACCAGTTCACGTCGCTCGCGGTCCCAAAGAACTAGGTTTAAGTTGGCTTTGGGAGGCATAGGATTGAAGAATCTTCGGTCGAGTGAGCCCTTTACGCCACTTCGGGTGAGCAGGATATGGCCGTCGGGCAGGCCGACAATGCGGTGGTACTGGCTCTCGTTGACCGGCATTTTTACCATCCGGTCTTCGATGCCCTCCAGCTCGATGCACAGGGTCTTAGGTGGCTTGTTTCTGCCGAGCTTGGCGTCGGGAGCGCGGTTGTCGGGGGCGAACGGCACCGGAACATCGGAGCGGAGGGTGACGGCCCAGGGGCGACTGCCCTTAGGAAAGTTCAGATCGAAGAACAGGCCGTCGTAGACGGGGTCTAAATCGCGCTTGCCAAGGAAGTACAGATAATTGCCATCTGGGTCAAAGCTGGGGCTCCAGTCTATGGAGCGGCCGTCGGTGATTGGGGTGTTCGTTGCGGTCTCGGTGGACCACAGGACGATCTGGCTGGCTGCGGTCTGCGGGGCGCAGGGGTAGGCGTAGGCAAGCCATCGGCCGTCGGGGCTCCAGTCCGCACTTCCCAGACGTCCGGTAGGTGCGTGAGCCACGGTCGTTATCGTCTGCTCTTCAAGCTCAATAATGAGGAGTTGTTGACGCTGATTCGTCAGCGCGATTCGGTCTTCTTTAGGCGATACATCGATCGTGAGTACGCGGCCGATATCCAAGCCCTTCAGGCTGTCGATCTCGCCACTCACGGTGTGGTGAATCTCGAGCTGTTCCTCGCCGCTTGCGTCGCTAATACACACGAACCGCTCCCCGTCTGGAAGCCAGCGAATCAGCCGGGTGCGCACGCCTTCTCGGGGGCCATGCTGGCGAACGGCACCTCGCCAGAGGCCCATCGTGAAGCCTTTTCCGCGCACTTCTAGCGCGACAGAAATGCCCTTAGGGTGAATATCGATGCCCTGGGTGTGTTTGCCGGTGTGTACGAAACGACGCTGGGCGCGGGTGAGGTTCTGCGGAGTATGTGGCGCCAACGGTGTAGGGGCCTCGTTCTCTTCGGTCCAGTGGTACAGATCGCCGCCACAGCTGTACACGAGCTGTTGCTCGTGGCGGCTTAGATTGCGCGGGAAGAAGCCCGTGTGCGCGGTGTGTCTTTTCAGATCGGTTCCATCGGGCAAGACGGAGTATAGGTTGGCGTCGTAGTCGTGGTCGGAGAGGAATGCGATTCGACCGCCCAGCCAGACGGGGCTGGCGACATTGCCTTTTGGAAGTGGAATACAGCTGAATTTTCCGGCGCCGTCGTCGACCCAGAGCTGTCCGGTGCGTCCGCCTCGGTACCGCTTCCAACGGGCGAGATCGTTGGTGTGGCGACACAGGACGACGCGGCCGTCTCTGTGTTCATCCCAGCTGAACGCGGGTCCGAGATTGAGGGGGCGCGCTGGGCCTCCGGCCACCGGCACGGCGAAAAGACGGTGGTCCTTGGCGAAGGGCCCGCCGGCGCTACAGCTGTAGATGATCTCGGATCCGTCTGCGGAAAATCCGCAAACGGCTGCGACGCTTCCCGAGAAGGTCAATCGGGTGAGGGGACCGCCCGTCGAAGGAAGAGAATAGACGTCCTGCGGCCCCACTTCGGCCGCGACCAACGCCACAGAGACACCGTCGGGTGACCAGCGCGGGTGGCTGACGGGCCGTTTGGCCTGGGTGAGGCGCTGAGCGGGTTCTTCGGAGCCAGTCTTGGTGCGCCAGAGATCATCGTCAGTCACGAAGACGAGCTGGTTGTTAAACAGAGCGGGCATGCGTGTGTAGCTGTTCATGAGGCGACCATACACCTCGTTTGTTAAGAGGTCCTCGGAGCCACGGAGACCTCATGGAATTACAACAGTCCTTCAAGAATGCCCTCAGCTGCTGGGCCTCTGGTGTAACCGTCGTCGCGGTGCGCGATGCGAGTGGTTTGGCGTACGGCCTCACGGTGTCCAGCTTCTCGTCGGTGTCCATGGACCCGTTGTTGATCTTGGTCTGTCTGAACAACAACAACCGCGCACCCGAGATGATTACGGAGGCCGGTGGTTTTGCGGTCAGTGTGCTCGCCAAGGGCCAAGAAGATGCGTCGAACTACTTCGCGCGGTCGGGGCGAGAGCCGGCGGCCGAGCTCGAAGTTGTCACCGAACCCGCGAAGAATGGTCATCCCTTGGTGTCCGGCGCTTCGGCCATGTTGTCGTGCACGGTTCACGACACCATCGTTCAGGGTACGCACACCATTGTCATCGGCCGGGTCGATGACTGCCAGGGAGATGGCACCGTCGATCCGCTGATCTACTTCCGGCGCGCATACCGCACGGTCTCCGAGTAGCTCGCCGTGGTTGGTCGCTACCAAATCGTCGAGATTGTGGGATCCGGTGCTAGCGCACAGGTGTGTCTGGCACGCCGTCGAAGCGATGGTCCTGACGCGCCTCTGGTTGCGCTGAAGGTTCTACGTGCCGAGCTGCTGTCCAAGGGCGACGCCAGCAGGCGCTTTCGCGACGAAAATCGTATTCTCACCTTGCTCGACCATCCAACGGTGGTGCGTGGCTACGGGTTGTTCGATTACGATGGGCGACTGGTCCTCGAGCTGGAGTTTGTTCGAGGCCCGTCCGTGGAAGAACAGCTCGGAGAGCTGGGGCCTCTTCCGCAGGCTGTGACTCTCGCGGTGGTGCGTGCCGTGGCCTCTGCCCTAGACGCCGCCTACCAGACCCCAGGTCCGGCGGGTCTTCCCTTGCACATCGTGCACCGCGACTTGAAGCCGGGCAACATCGCGATTGACCTAACGGGTCGGGTCCGATTACTTGATTTTGGCGTCGCGAAGGGTGCCTTCGATGCTCGAGCAGCTCAGAGTCTTCACGGTGTATGGGGAACCTTGGGCTACGACGCGCCCGAGCGAAAGAGCGGCATCAACGACCTGCCCTCGGGCGATGTGTATGCCCTTGGCGTTACCCTCTTTGTGATGCTCACCCAGTATCCGATGATGTTGTCGATGAAAGTCGAGCGGCATGATGACGACGTGCAATCTCTGTTGAAGAACTTGCCTCGACTGGGGATCGACGATCCGCGTTTTGGCGAACTCATCAAGGGGATGCTCTCGTTTCGCTATCAAGATCGGCCGGACTACAATGCGGTGGTGGCCACTATCGATGGCATCCAGACCGAGGCCGAAGGCGTTGAGGCGGTACGTTCCTACGCCCAGTCCGACCTCTGCGATTTGTATGACGGGCGGAAGCGTATCGAGCCGTCGCAGCACGGGGCCTGGCGATTGCTGCGATTCCTCGAGGAGGTAAATCCTACGCCTCTACTTGGGCGGCTCACCCAAGCCGAGGCCTCGGTTTGTCTGGCCCAGCTGATGTCGCTACCCGATTGGGAACATCGCTCTTCCGAGCTCGAACCTATCCTCGAGGCGGCCTACAAATTGGATCTCACCCGGTTTGTCCGTGTGGTCGAACGCGCTTGGGTGCCCGGCTGGAAATTCTGGCTAACTCAGAGTCGCCCGGGAGAGGTCGAGACGGCGCTGCTGGTGCTCAACCGATTCGAACGGCCCTTGGCGCAAAAGCTGGCTACGTCCCTGACCAAACATCCGATTGAACGGGTGGCCAAGGTGGCCGTGTTCATTTTGTCCTAGTCGCTACTCTTTATCGGCGAAGCCGACGCCGAGGGTGCCCACCGCTTGGGACTGTAGAATCAAACCCACATCGGATTCGTCGACCCCGAGGACGATACACGGACAGCCGATGCCGTTTGCGCTTAAGCCGATGACCTCGACCCGTTCGGCCAGCACCGCGTCGGCCTCTCCGTCTTCGAGGTTCTGAATGGTGAGCCAAGAGCCGGGCGGCAGGGCGTTGGGTGGAGCGTCGCCGATGGAGAGCGCCACACCTCGTTGGTTGGGCTTCATCATCGAAGAGAGGCCGCGACCCACATTTGCGTTGGTCAGCTTAGACTCGGTGAGGACTTCGCCAGGCAAAATAAGCTCTGCGGCGATGCGCCCGACCACGTCTTCGGGGTTGGTAGAGGCCCCGACGCTGAGTGCGTTGCCCATACGGGGCGCGAAGTGACGGTGCTCGAGGGGTTGCCCGGCCGCGACCGCGGCGACCAAGTGCAGCTGGGAGGGTCCCTCGGCGTCGACTGGTTGCACTGGAACTTCGACATCCCACTCCGACAAGTCTCCTTTGGGTTCGGGGACCGCGCGAAGGGCGAGGTGGAGTCGCCCAGATTCTCGGGCGAACTCGACGGCACGGCCGGAATCGCCAGGTATTCCGAAGGTGATGCGGCGCGCGGTGCCCACCATGGCTCGGCCGATGTCGAGCACCTCTACGTCTTCTGCGACGATAGACTCGCGTCGAGTGCTGCCGGCGGACCAGATGTCGACGTGATCTCCAACGTGTAGACCCAAACCCGAGATGCCCTTGCCCTCGCGCAGCCACACGTGATCTTCCGGCGCGCTCATGGCCTGGGTCTCGCCCTGGACGGCGATGCTGAGCCGCTCCAGGCGCACCGCGTCGCCGGCATGAATGGGCATTTTGACCGTCGCGCCTACAATCTCATCGACGCTGTGCCAGGTGTTGCTCATTGAGCCGGGTATTGCCACCAGATCCTCGCTGGAGAGGGTCTCGCCCGGCAAGAGGTCGCGATTGGTGACGACGATATCGCCCTGGGCTTGCATCTCATTGAGGATCGTTGACCCCACTAGAAAGGCCCCGGCCACAAAAACGGAGCCGACTACGCCCATAAGCGCTGCGGCCATGACCATCATCGCCATGTTGCCAACTGAATCCTCTGGTTCTTCCTCGGGAGGTTCGTCGCCACCGTCGAATGCGATGTCTCCATCCAATCCGGTGACAAGCGAAATTTCGCCAGGTAGCTGCTCTGAATTCGGTGGGGTCGCCATGGCGTTTAGTCTAATGCCGACCCGGGGAGCTTGTCTAGGGGTCGGGCAGCAGTGTCCGCGATGTGGTCCAGCCAACCGGCCGAGGCCTTGGGGTGAGCGTCGAATCTTGCGATGTACGGCTTTATGTCCAAAATGGGTGTGCCGTCGAGGAGGTCGAGATCGGCGATGTACACGAACCGCCCTTCTACGCGTTCTAGGCGCACTGCAGATAAGCCAATAGGGTTGATTCGATGGGGCGCCCGGGTGGAAAAAACGCCGCGCTTGGGACCGCCTCTGGGTGGGCGAACCAAGGGTTTACGCCGGGGACCGTTCAAGTGGAACCAGCTGATTAGCCACACATGGCTGAAGCCATCGAGATCGCGGAGGGCGTTAAGGTCGACCCAGTCCTCTAGCACAACTTGGCCCTGCTGGGAGACGCCCACGCCGGGTTGTTTTGGCGTGCCGTGGCGCTGGCGGTAGGGTGAACGGACGCGTCCAATAGGGCGGATCTCGATCGGGTCGGGGAAGGCTACCGCCTGGGTGTAGTCGCGGGTGTCCGTAGGCTCTCTTCGGAACTATCGGGTAGGCTTACCGGATAAGCCATCGCCGAACACAAAGCCGGTGATGCTCTCCGTGGGGGCCTCGGGAACGCCGGCAGGCAGCTGTTCGGGATCGTAGGTAAGCAACGCCGAGGTGAGCGATTTTTCGAGATCGGGTTCGGCGTGGCCGTACGACATAAAGTGGTCGTGAGGCGTGCGTCCGGTGATGGTGAGCACGCGCAGTCTAGAGGTGTTGATGCCATGCTCTTCTTTGGCGCTGGAGAAATTCAGGCTGTAAGTGCCGCCAGCGTCGCAGCGACCGTCGAGCAGATCGCGGAGCAGCTGCTGATGCCCACCGCTGGGGATCCAGGTGACATCGGTTTCGGGGTTGAGTCCGGCGTCGGTGAGGGTAGCCTGTGGCAGCTCGTAGCCTGTGCGACTGTGGAGGGCGGAGTAACAGATCTTGTGGCCATTGAGCTGTGCCACCGTGGTGATGGGAGACTCCCGCGGCACCAGCAAGTAACCATCGGTGTTGGCGCTGCCCTCAATGACTTTGGTGGCCATGATGTGCAGTTTTGGGTAAGTCTTGGTGAGCTTGTTGGTGATTCCACTGGGCAACACTGCGAACTGGACTTCGCCGTTAATAAGTCGCATCGCCGCTTCTTCGTAGCTATTGGCAACCTCGAACGATACCGGTTGTTGGAGAACGGCCTCTAGGTGGACCCGCACGGGCAGGTGATTCTCTTCGGTGACAGTCTTGTCTTGGGTGTTGGCCACGGCGATGTGAATGAACTCCCCGTTGGGACGCGCGGGTAGGCCAGCCTGGTGGAACCCACTGGCTACGAAGGCGATGACGGCGACCAAAGCGACGATGGAGAGGAGGCCGATGGCGAGCATGACCGTTCCGGCGGCTCCAAACACAGCGGTGGTGGCCATAGGCGTGATCGTGCTGACGACTGTTTCTTCAGTTCCGAGGCGAGCCATTGGGGGCGAGGGGATCACCTGGGAGAGGGTAACCAAGGTGCGCTCCATGGCCCCTTGTACGTCTCGCTGTTTGGCGTCGTGAACTTCGCCGCGGAGGACACGAACCCACTCGGCGGTGACGTCGGGGTCCAAGTCGATGCCCTCGGCTCGCGCGCAGGCTTTGAGTTCGGAGCGGAACGCGGAGGCGTCGTGATAGCGGTCTTGGGGACGCGCTGCCAGGGCGCGATGAATGGCTGCGCTCACGGACTCGGGGATGTTGGACCGCGCTTCGCGAAGCGAGGGCACCGAACCGCCTACGATGGCTTGCATGGTGGCCAGCTCGCTTTGGCCCCGGAACGGTTTGTGACCGGCCATCAGCTCCCAAGCTACGATACCCAAGGCGAAGATGTCGCTGCGGCGGTCGAGCTCTTCCTGGCGGCACTGCTCGGGTGACATGTAGCTGATTTTGCCCTTCAGCATGCCCGTGCGGGTCATGTCCGTGCCCTGGCTGGCCTTGGCGATGCCAAAGTCGAGCAGTCGCACATGACCGGAGTCCGTGACCATTAGGTTGTGGGGCGTGAGGTCTCGGTGCACTAAGCCGTAGGCGGATCCGGTGGGATCTTTCAGTTCGTGAGCGGCATGGGCGCCGGCGCAGGCTTGGCAAATGAGGTGCAACACCACCCCGACCGGGAGCTTCCGATCGGTGGCTGTAGCGGCCTGGATCAGCTCCTTGAGCGTGCTTCCAGCCATGTATTCCATCGCAATGAACGGGAATCCGCCGGACTCTCCGAGCTCGTAGATCTGCACCACATTGGGGTGTTGAATCCGCGCAGCGACGCGCGCTTCGTTGAGGAACATCTCAACAAAGGTGGTGTCTTGAGCCAAATGAGGAAGAATGCGCTTGATGACCAGCAGTCGCTCGAGGCCCAAATCGGCCTTCTCGCACGCGAGAAATACCTCGGCCATACCGCCGATCGCGAGGCGTTGGACGAGGTGGTATTTGCCAACCTGCTTGGGGTTGGTCGCTTCGGGCGTTTCCTCCATCCGGGGATGATAGCGGAGGAAGACGCCGTCTGTGGCTTAGGTCGCCATTCGACGCACAACTTGTCGGTGATGGACCGCGCTGACGGCGAAATAGTATGCAGGATAGGCTAGGGTCCACACAGCGATCTGGCGGGTCCACTCGGCGTCCACGTTGAGCGCCAAAACGGTCATGGTTGCGGCCCACAAGTAGCCGAATCCGACCGTGAACGGTTTCATGAATTCGGTGCGCGTGGGGTACACGTAGTAAAACGGCATGAAAACCAGAATGGAGAACACCACGATTACGGCGAGGTTGACCCACGGCCCTGTCTGCAACAGATACAGGTAGAGCACGCCGATGTTCCAGTACGAGGGGAATCCGACGAAGCTGTCGTCGGTCTTGGCGGCCTCTTGGCAGAATCCGTAGCCGCTGGCCATCAGCGGAAAGACGGCGGCCCACTCCCAGCCGGCGGGGAACATGCCCAGCACCGCCAGCGCGAGGGACGGCAAGAAGGCGAAGTCGAGGAGGTCGACGATGGCGTCGGGCTTGCGGCCGCTGAAGTCGGGGAGCACCGCTTTCACGCCGACTTTTCGAGCGAGCGTGCCGTCGGTGGCGTCTACGAAGACCGCCAGACAGAGCGCCAAGAAGAACATCTTGGCCTGCCCCGAGAACAGCGCGATGGTGGCTACGAAGGCGATGGGGAGGCCGAGGGCGGTGTACAAATGTACGCCCCAGGCAGCCAAGACACGGCCGGTCGATGGTGCGCTCATGGGAGGGTCTCCAGACATCGACCTGTAGGTAACATCGGAGGTAGAAACCCGGCGGTTTTGCGGACGATACTCATGACGCCAAACCCAGCCGGTCTAGGGGTTTGGGGCGGTCGTAGGATTGTGTGAGGCGGGCGACCACCACGGCGGTTGTGAGACCCAGCACCATCGCCAGGGTGCGGAAAGGGAACTCGCCGCCATCGACCACAGGCCAGGAGATGAACGCGGTAAGTCCCAACGTGGCGTCACCTCCACTTAGGCGGATAAAGCAGGATATCGCGAGTCCGGTAAGAGCGCCCATGCGGTTGGCCTTCTTATCGAAGAGCGCCAACGTGAGCTGTGGAAACAGCACGCAGAACACGATGTCGCCGCACAGGTACCACAGCGCCGAGACGCTGCTGGCGGTGAGGGCGATGACCGTAGCTGCGGTGCCGAGGATGAGCACCAGTGCGCGGATCGCGCGGGTCATTTCGTTGGCGGTGGCGTCGGCGTGGAGGAACTTGCGGTATCCGTTCCAGGCCACCAGGGACGAGGCCGACAAGATGGAGCTGTCGACGCTAGACATCACCGCGGCAGCGACAGCGCCGAGGCCGAGCACCGAGACCCACTCGGGGACGGCGTAGCGGAGCAGGTAAGGAAGCACCAGGCTGGGGGTGGCGTCGAGCTCTGCGGCCACGTCAATGCCTTGGGTGTCGATGACCGACCAGTCCATGGCCCGGCCGGCGAGCCCGAGCAGCAGCGGGGGAATGGCCATGACGGCGCAAAGCAGTCCAGCGATCATGGACGTTCGCGCCGCGGCGTTGGGAGACGGGCTGGACAGGACCCGCTGGAAGTACACATTCCAAGGGATGCCGCCCAGAATGAGGATGATGCACCAGTCGCCATAGGTGATGGCGTCTCCGGTACTGGCGAATCCGATCTCGCCGGCTGCGGCCAGAACGGCGTCTAGACCACCCGCTGACGTGATCGTAAACGGGATAGCGAGCGCCAAACCGGCGAGGATCAGGAACAGCTGAATCACGTCGGTCCAGGCGACCGCGCGCAGGCCGCCGTACACCGTGTAGCCGACCGCAACCACCGCAGAGGTGAGGATGGACGTCTGTAAATCGAGTCCGATGACCGCGCCGAAGGTTCCGCCGAGGGCCACGAGGATAGCGGCGCTCCAGAACAACTCGGCGAGGACGGCCGGGATCATCAGGATACCGGCGACATAGTGGCCGTAGCGGGCTTCGAGGGGATCGATGAGCGTCGCAAAGCCGTGGCGTCGCATCACTCTCGCGTAGACCAATCCACCGAGCATCAGTGATAAAGCATATCCAATGCCCGCTTGCGCGCCCCAAAGGATGCCATTGGCGTAGGTCTGCTCTGCAGTTCCGTTGATGTAGCCGCCGCCTACCCAGGTGGCGGTCATGGTGAGTAGGCCCACCCACATGGGCAGATTGCGCCCGGCGAGCATGAGCTCGGTGAGAGAGTCGCCATCGCTGTCATTGGCGGATCGGGTGGCGTACACGCCGATAGCGAAGACGGTCACGTAGAGAACGCCGATGGCGATGAGGCCGGGCCAGAAGATCATCGGGTGTGCTCCGTGGTGCGCCCCACTTTAGAGTGGGTCATGTTGTGCGTGCAACTACGTACCGTGAGCTTTTCATGCAAATCGGCGAACACTTTTACGAGGCGCAGCTGGCCGGATTTGTTTTGGGCAAGCGCTGGCTGGTGGCCATGGACAACGCGGTGGTGGCTGCCCGCTTCGCCGGCGTCCTGCTCAGCCTTGGCGCCGAGGGCTGCTTTGTGCTCGCTGGGACCCGTGGAACGGGCGACTTGCCAGACTTGGGCGACACGCCGTTTCAGGTACTCGACATCAAAGGCCAAACGACTATGGAGGCGATCCGCGCCGTCGAGGCAGGCTTTGCGGCGTTGTCGGACGAAATCCTCGGGGACATTGAAGAATGGGACCCCTCGGGGGAGGCGTTGGCGCTCTGCCCTATCTTCTCCACCGGACGAGATGTGGCGGGTCGAAAGGTGTTTGGGCGGCGTCCAGCCGCCTGGCAAGCCCTCGAAGACAAGGTGGTCATCGACGCCATCTGGGACCTCGCTGGTATCAAGCGGGCGCCGTTCCAGGTCGTTCCCGCAAACCTCTCAGCCCTCCAAGCGGCAGCGGCGCAGATCGACACGGGTGGAGGAACCGTCTGGGCTGGCGATGCCATCGAGGGTTTCAACGGTGGCGCCGAGTATACGCGCTGGGTGACGTCCCCCAAAGAGGCTGAAGAGACAGCCGAATTCCTCTCCTCGCGGTGTAATAGAGCTCGGGTAATGCCCTTTCTTGAAGGCGTGCCCTGCAGTATTCACGGATTGGTCTTCGCCGACGACGTGGTGGTGCTGCGTCCTTGCGAGATGGTGGTGCTTCGCAACCTGTCCGAGCACAAGTTTGCCTACGCGCGGGCGGCCTCCTTTTGGGACCCCGGGCTTGAACACACGGCCACGATGCGCGAGGCCGCTCGGCGAATGGGTGTCTGGCTACGGGCTGAACACAGCTACCGCGGTGCGTTTACCCTCGACGGCGTGCTCACGACGGACGGCTTTCTTCCCACCGAACTCAACCCGCGCTTCGGAGCTGCGCTGAGCGTGTTGGCGGGAGGCCTTGAGGGCCTGCATTTGATGCTGCTGAACTTCGCCATGGTGCATGGGTGCGAATTCGATTGGCGGCCACGAGATCTCGAACGGCTGATCCTCGACTATGCGGTCGAGCATCCATCGGGCGGTGGCTCGATGACCACCACCAGGGTCGTCTTGGGTCAGCAAAAGATCGCGTTGATCTATAAGAATAGCGCT
>JAACDH010000483.1 GCA_009936995.1 Rhodobacterales bacterium | reverse complement strand
GTGGACGGCGTGGTGAAGTCGGTGATGTACAGCCAGTAGCTGTCGCCTTCGAGGGAGTCCACCGCAGACGCAGAGATCTGCCCAAACTCAGGCACGCCCGGCATGTCGGCTTGGGCCCAGCCCTTCTTGCCCGGAGTGAGCACCTGGATGTGGTTGCGCACGTCGGTGAGCACGTTGAGGATCAGATGATTCTGAGTGAGCGACCACCCTGAGAGCGACGAGTTGTCGGTGGGCTCGAACAGCACCTGGATGCGCTTCTTACCCTTGGTCCACAGCTTGTAGGGCGCCACAATCAGCGAGCCCTTCTTGTAGGTGACGCCGTCCACCACATAGTCCTCGCGGAGCTCGAGGTAGATCCACTCGCGGTCGACACTGGCGTTCGCACCGTCCGGCTTATCCACTTTGACCAGCTCACCCTTGACGACCTCGAACAGTTCGTTGGTGTAGAAGGTGAGGCCTCGGTACACGAACTCGCGCTCGTAGCCGGGTGTGTGGTCGGCGTAGGCTCCCACCGAGATGTCGGAAGTTACGCCTTCGTAGACCAGCTCAGCGTCTTCGAGATTCGTACCGCGCGTCCATCGTTTTACCACCCTTGGGTAGCCGGAGTCCGTCATCGAACCCTCGCCGAAGTCCGTGTTCACAAACACATGATCGGCGTCGATCCAGGAGGCGCCACCTTTGGCCTCGGGCAGTTCGAAACCGCCGTCCACAAACGCGCGGGTCTCAATGTCGAACTCGCGGGTGACGTCGGCATCGGCGCCGCCCCGGGACAAAGAGACCAAGCAGCGATTGTAGTCTGGGTACAGGCAGCTCGCACCGCCCCAAACCCAGTTCTCCTCTTCGGAGTCGGCCAGCGCGTCGATGTCGAGGACCGTCTCCCAGTCGGGGGCATCGGTCTGGTAGGAGGCCAGCGTGGTCCGCCGCCAGATGCCGCGAACGTGGTCGGCGTCGCGCCAGAAGTTGTAGTACCAGTCGCCGCGCTTGCCCACGTATGGGATGCGGTCGTTGGAGTCGTAGATCTCGAGCAACCGGGCCTCAATGGCCTCAAAATCCTCGGTCTGGCCGATCTCGCCTTCGCTGATCTTGTTCTGCCCGCGCACCCACTCAAGCGGCTTCTCACCCTGAACTTCTTCGAGCCAAAGTAACGGATCTTCGGCTTGGGCGGTGCCCGACAGGGCGATGGCGAGTAGCAGTCCGGACATGGGGCGTCTCCAGGGTAGGGAGGCGTTGTAACCGGGTGGCCGACCGCGAAATGTCAACGGCTGTTGAGGTTGTGAAAATCCGGGGGCTGAGGCGCTTCTTCCGCCGCCGCCGCTAAAACCCAGGTGGCGAACTACTCATTGCTGAGGAAGTCGTTGCAATCAGCCTGACCGGCGTCGTACTCACAGAAACACTCGGTGGTGTCGGCACCGCGCGCAATTCCGTCGGCTTCGCACCCGGCCTCGAGCGTAATCAGCAGCTGGTCGCCAGAGCTCTCATAGGTCTCGCAGTCCAAGGTGCCGGTCTCGAACTCGCCTTCGTCGATGCCCTCGGGGTACTGAAACGCATAGTCGCAGCTGAACGCGACCACGGGTTCTTCGCCGCAGGCCATCAAACTGAGCAGCAGCGCCGAGAAACACAGTCGACCGATCATGAGGACACCTTTTTCTTCGCCGAGAGCGCGATTCGCTTTCGCTTTAGGTCGACCTCTAACACGCGCACTTGGATGACCTGACCGGCGTGGACCACCTGGTGGGGGTCGCGCACGAAGCGGTCGGCGAGTTGCGAGATGTGTACCAAGCCGTCTTGGTGCACACCGACGTCCACAAAGGCGCCGAAGTTGGTGACGTTGGTGACGATGCCCTGGAGGACCAAACCCGGATAAAGGTCGCTCACTTGTTGGATGTCGTCGCGGAACTCGGCGGTCACAAAGGCCTCGCGGGGGTCGCGACCGGGCTTCTCGAGCTCGCCGACGATGTCTTGGAGGGTAGACAGGCCGGTGTCGGCGTCGGTGTAGTTGGACAGGTGGATCTGACGCACTCGTTCCGAGCCGATCAGCTGGTCCAACGGCACGCCAAGGTCTTTCGCCATCCGCTTGACCAAGCGATAGCGCTCGGGGTGAACGGCGGAGTTATCGAGGGCATCGGCGCCATTTCGGATACGCAGGAAGCCGGCGCACTGCTCGTAGGTCTTCTTGCCAAGTTTCGGCACCTTCAGCAGTTGGGAGCGGTTCTGGTACGGCCCCACCGACTCCCGGCGAGCCACAATGGCCTCGGACAGCTTGGGACCAATGCCCGCCACATGACCGAGCAACGCAGGGCTGGCGGTGTTCAAGTCGACGCCCACCCGGTTCACGCAGCTCTCCACCACCGCCGAAAGACGCCGCTCGAGCTGACCCTGGTCGACGTCGTGTTGGTACTGCCCCACCCCGATGGACTTTGGATCGACCTTCACCAGCTCGGCCAGCGGGTCCTGCAGCCTTCGGGCAATACTGACCGCACCCCGCACGGTGAGATCGACGTCGGGCAGCTCCCGACCGGCCAGCTCAGAGGCGCTATACACGCTGGCCCCGGACTCGTTCACGCTCACCACCAGCACCTTAAAGTCCAGCTCGCTGACGGCCTGGCGGATTCGGCTCTCGGCCTCGCGACCGCCGGTCCCATTGCCTACGGCCACGGCTTTGGGCCGATGTTTGTTCAGCAGCGACACCAGCTTGGGCACGTCCTTGTCTTCGCGACCGACCAAAAACAGGGTCTGGTAGTCCACCAGCGCGCCCGTGTTCGAGACCATGGCGCATTTGCAGCCGGTCCGAATGCCAGGGTCGATGCCCAACACCGGGACGGGCCCCAACGGCGCCGCCAGCAACAGGGCCTGAAGGTTCACCGCTAACACGCCGATGGCCTCTTCATCCGCCTCGTGCTTCAGAACCGTCCGAACCGCCCGCTCACCCGCCGGCAACAGCAGCCTCTTGGTCGCGTCCTCTACCGCCAGCTCTAGCTGGCCCGCGTAGGGTGAACCTCGATGATGACGGACCGTTCGCATTACCATCGCCACGCTGCGGTCCACATCCGGCCGCACCTTCACCGACAGCGCGCCCTCGGCCTCACCCCGACAGACCGCTAGATAGCGATGGGACGGAATTCGAGACGCGCGCTCCTGATAGTCGATGTAGTCGCGGAACTTTTCGACATCAGCGCCCTTCTTCGCTTTTGTCTGGACGTCACCGTGCTGCCCCACCGTCCGCCGCATGTCTCGGCGTCGACCGGGATCGTCGGCGATGAGCTCGGCGATGATGTCGCGCGCACCCTTCAAGGCCGATTCAGCGTCGGCCACGCCCTTCCCTAGACTGACGTGGCGTCGTCCATCTTGAAAGGGGTTGCCGCTGCCCGACTGCGACAGGATTCGGTCCGCGAGCGGCTGTAGACCTTGCTCGCGGGCGGTGTCGGCGCGGGTCTTGCGGCGCTTTTTGTACGGCTGGTACAGGTCTTCGAGCTCGGACTTCTTGGTACATCCAGCCAGCGCTCGGGACAACTCGGTGGTTAACTTTCCCTGTTCGCGAATGCTGTCTTCGATGGCCTTTCGGCGGGTGTCGAGTTCATTGAGCAGACGCTGCTGCTCAGAGATCGCGCGCAGCTGCACTTCGTCCAGATCTCCTGTTTTTTCCTTGCGATATCGGGCCACAAACGGGATGGTGGCACCTTCGTCAAAGAGCGAAAGAGCGGCGGTGATCTGGTGCTCCGGCAAAGAGAGCAGGGCGGCGATGCGACGGGGGAGTGAAGTCATGATGGGCCGTACGTATCTCGGCAAATCCCTAGGGGGTTGAGCCTATCGCGGCTACGGTACCCTCAGATGCATTCAAGGAGTCCTCATGCGACATGTCTTGTTCACGCCAGTCTTGGTCGCCCTGCTGCTCGCCGGCTGCGGCGACGACGACGAAAAGTCCTCCCCCATGACCAAGCCCACGTCGACCACATCCACCACGGTCCCGACCACCACCACCACGTCAACGACCACCACCACGACACCCGCCCCTTGGTGTACGAGCACCGTACCCAACTGCCCGATCTCCATCATCGAATCCTACCCATCTAATCTCTCTACAGACGTGTACTACCGGACGGCCATCGACTTCAGCTTCACGCTGCTCGACGGCACCGAGGACATCCGTCTCAGCGAAGCGGGCGTGACCGTACCCGGCACCGCCAACGCGTCGATCACCACCGGCAAACTCACCTTCGTTCCCGACGCCCCACTGCTGCCCAACACAGCCTACCGAGTGGACACCTGCAGCTGCCTCGGCGTGATTAGTAGCAACTGGACCACGAACGACATCGGAGCCCCTGCAACCGCCGTCGATTTGGTCGACCGCACCTACAGGGCCGACTTCGGCGGCGGACGCATCGTAGAACCCGCGGGCATCGGCGCGCTCATCGGCAGCCTCCTCGAAGCCGAGATGCTGCTGGGTGTCACCGCGGCCGACGCCAGCGCCATCACCCTGATCGGCGGTACCGGAGATGCCCTGGGCGGCCAAGACACCTGCGTCGCCACCGCGGTCTACGTCGAAAACACAGACTTTACGCAGAACCCTTACTTCGCCACCCAGAGCCCAGAGCAGCTGTGGAATGTCGCCGGCCTCGAGGTCTCCCTGAGCGACATCGAGATCACCGGCTCCTTCGCCGCAGACGGATCTGCCCTCTTGGGAGCCACCCTGGAGAGTATCCTCGATGTCTCCACACTGGACACGCTCTTGGGAGCCGACACCTGCGGCCTCCTGCCCACATTCGGCCTCTCCTGCATACCCTGCCCCACCGGTCCGGCCACCTGCCTCGACATCTTCGTCGATTCGCTCGATATGCCCGAGGTGCCGGGCTTGGTCTTAGAAGCGCGCACTGACATCCAGATCGGTGACGACCTGTTCTGCAACCCCTAGCACTTCAGGAGCTCTATGGACCTCCCCGGCCTCACTGATCTGCACCGACACCTGGACGGTTCGCTGCGCTTAGACACCCTCCGAGACCTCTCCGACGAGCCATTTTCGTCTAAAGACCTCCTGTTCACCCGAGGAATGGGGCTGCCCTCGGCCCTGGCTAAGTTTGCGTTCGTGCTCCGCCAGCTGCGCACCCCAGACCGCGTCCAACGGGTGGCCTCCGAGATCTGCGAAGACGCCGAAGCCGAGGGCATCACCACCCTCGAGATCCGCTTCGGTCCCCATCTGCACACCGGCGCCCGCCCCGAGGCCATCGTCGACGCCGCTTTAGAGGGCGTCAACGGCCGCGCTGGCCTGATCTTGTGCGGTTTGTACGGCGATGACCCTGCCATCCTCGAGCACTGGGTCGACATCGCCCTCACCCGACCCGGGGTGGTCGCCATCGACCTGGCGGGCGGTCCGCAGATCGGCCAAGGCCTGTTCATGGCGCCGTACGCGACCGCCTTCAAGCGAGCCGCTGAGGCCGGAATCGGTCGCACCGCCCACGCCGGAGAGGGCAGGTCTCCCGACGAAATTCGCCAGGCCATCGAGGTGCTCGGCGTCCAGAGAATCGGCCACGGGACTACCCTCCTCGACGACCCCGCGGTCCTCGAGCTGGTCCTCAAACGCGATATCGTCATCGAGGCTTGCCCTACTTCGAACATGCAGACCAGCGCCATCAACTCTGTCGCTGAGCACCCGCTAGCCAAGTGGCTCGATCTGGGTGTTAAGGCAACAGTTTGCACTGACAACACCATGTTTTCGGTGATCAGTTCCGTCGACGAACTCCAGAATATTCGGGCAATTCCCGGCCTCACCGAAGCGGGGATCCAGACCACAATCGCCACCGGTCATCAGGCGGCGTTCCGCCGTTGAGCTCGGGTCTCAAACAGGGTAGCAAGTTCGGTCACCCATCGCTCACTCTCGCGTAGTACGCTCGGGTCCCGTGATGGCCCCCTCCGCCAGCGGTGCTGCCTCCAGCGCCCCCATGAATCCCAAGCTGCGACAGTGGCGGTATCGCGTGTTCGCGGCCACCTGGCTGTCATACTTCGGCTTCTACTTCTGTCGAAAGCCATTTTTCGTCGCCAAAGCCCAGTTCCAAGAGTCCTTTGGCTGGGACGAGGTGATGAGCAGCAACATCACCGTGGCCTACCTCATCGCCTACGCGATAGGACAGTTCTTGGCCGGCTGGGCAGGTAACCGCTTCGGTCCGCGACGGGTGCTGTTGGCCGGCATGGGTGTGTCCATCGCCTGCAATGTGGTGTTCGGATTCGCCAGCGCGCCGTCTCTGTTTGCGGGCGTCCTCATCGTGCTCGGCTTCGCCCAAGCCACGGGTTGGTCCAATAATGTGGGCACCATGGCCAATTGGTTCCAGCGCAGCGAGCGTGGCACCGTGATGGGCGTGTGGGCCACCAACTTCCAAGTCGGCGGCGTCGCAGCTACCGCACTCGCCGGTTTCATCGCCGCCAGTCGCTATGGCTGGCGAGGCTCGTTCTTCGCGGGCGCCACAGTCCTGGGGCTTATCTGGTTGTTCTTCTGGTTCAACATGCGTAACAGCCCCGCGGACATCGGCGTGGCTGGCTTGGAGGACTTCGGCGAAGACGACGGCACCACCACCGAGCATATCGGCGCTGACGCCCCCTGGACCCACCAGCTGATGCTCAACATCGGGCTCATCGGCCTGTTCTATTTCTTCGTCAAGTTCATCCGCTACGCCATCTGGTCGTGGGCGCCGCTGCTGCTCAAGCAAGAGTATGGCATGGAGATCGACGAAGCCGCCTACATCAGCACCCTGTTCGATCTGGGTGGCGTCGCGGGTGTATTCCTGTGTGGCTACCTTTCGGATCGCTGGTTTGGCGGCCGACGCGCGGCCATCAGCGCCCTGTTCATTGTCGGCATGATCCTCTCTTGCGGCCTGCTGTACACCGTCGGCAGCCAGGGCGTGATGCTCTTCGCCGTGTGCATGACCCTGATCGGCTTCAGCCTGTACGGCCCCGATGCGCTCATGAGCGGCGCCGGAGCGATGGATGTAGGCAGCGCCAAGAAGGCGGTCGTGGCGGCAGGTGTCATCAACGGAATGGGCTCCTTTGGTGGCGTACTCCAAGAGGTCATCCTGGGCCGAGTACTCAAGAACGGAGACGCAAGCCAGGTGTGCGCCGTGCTGCTCGGATCGGCGCTGCTGGGTGGTCTCTGCCTGGGCGTTCTACTGCTAAGAAATAGAGCGGGCACCGCAGACATGTAGGGCGGCGTCCTCGCTATCGAGCGCCCACTTGCCCACGCCAACGCAGCCAATGGTCCAGCAGCGTGAGGCACATCATCGCCTCCACGATCGGGACCGCCCGCGGTAGCACACAGGGGTCGTGACGACCGCGAGGCTTGACGGTCGTGGCGTTGCCCTGAGTGTCGACCGTTCTCTGCTCGTGGAAGACCGTGGCGACCGGCTTAAAAGCGACGCTAATCTCGATAGCCATTCCGTTTGAGATTCCACCTTGTATGCCACCACTTCGGTTGGTCTCGGTGACCACGCTGCCGTTCGGGCCGGGGGCGAACAGGTCGTTATGCTGGGTGCCGGTGAGCAGGGTTCCGCCGTATCCACTGCCCACTTCGAAACCCTTGGCGGCGGGCAGAGACAGCATGGCCTTGGCCAGATCCGCGTCGAGCTTGTCGAACACCGGCGCTCCCAGACCGGCGGGAATACCCCGGGCGACGCAGCGAACCACGCCACCGATGGTGTCGCCCTTTTTCTTGATCTGACGGATCCGCAGCGCCATCTTCTCGGCGGCCGCAGCGTCGGGGCAACGGACCAAATTGGCGTCGACTAAATCGCGGGTGACCAGCTCGGAGGCCACGTCACTGTCGATGTCTACGACCCGATCGACCCAAGCGACCACCTCGACCGGACCCAACGTGGCCAACACCTGGCGAGCGACCGCGCCAGCGGCCACCCGAGCTGCGGTCTCGCGGGCCGACGCCCGACCGCCGCCAGCCCACGCCCGAATGCCGTACTTGGCGTCGTAGGTGTAGTCGGCGTGAGACGGGCGATACTTGTCTTTAAACGGAAGATACGAGTCGGACTTGGCATCCTTGTTGCGAATCATCATCCCGATCGCCGTGCCTAAAGTGCGGCCTTCGAACAACCCCGAGAGCACCTCGACCGCGTCGGCCTCTTTGCGCTGGGTCACCAGGTCGGACTGCCCGGGACGACGGCGCTCGAGCTCGGCCTGAACGGCGTCCCAGTCAATCGTAATCCCAGGAGGACAGCCCTCTATGATGGCCCCCAGCGCACCGCCGTGGCTCTCGCCGAAGGTGGTGACCCGAAACATGCTTCCCACACTGCTACCCATGGAATCATCCCCGTGAACGTCGATGGAGTATCGCGCTGTGACGAACTGCCCACCGCGAAAGCCTACAGCCCACCCCAGCCCCGCGATGCCCTGGCCCGTTTGAGGGCCGCCCGCAAAGTTGACGCGGCCACACGATTGGACCAACAAGTTCGGGCGCGACAAGCCGGCAGACAGACCGACAGTTGAGATCTGTGAATGTAGCATTAACGTCGGAAATGGGTGATTTTGCTTGGGTTCGCCGCGATCCTGATCGGCGTATGCACGGGCCGAGTCCTGCTGCCCGCCGAAACGGACACACCCTTGGTGATCCACATCCAGGTCCCGCCCCTGACTTTGGTGCTCTCGCAGACCGAGAACGTGACGAAAGCGTCGAAACGGACCGCTCCAGCACCAGATCGTTCACTCAAAGACGACGCGAACGACCATCGCGTACGAGTCGACGAACTCTGCCAAGCAGCGACACCATGAAGAAGTCCACGAAGTGGATGGCTGCACTGCTGGTCCTCCTTCTGCTGATTTGGGCACGCTGGACGCCCCCGTCCGAACCCACGCTCGGCGTTCGGCTCGTCTTGGTACCGCAGAAACCAGCTGTTGTTTCGACCGAGCCAAACATCGTCAATGCGGCGCCTGCCGACGTTCCTTTTATGGATTGGCGAGACACGTTCGTCGACGACACGGCACAGGACCAAGAGTCCGGCGGTTCCGATCCGTTCACGGTGGTCTGTGACGAGACGGTCTGCGTAGAGGTCTTCCAACAAGGCCGGTCCTTTCATGATTTCGCAATGTCCTCGTTTCGACGACCACAAATCCTCGTTGAACAGAACGCCGTGAGCACAGTTGGCGACCCGATCGAGTACGACCGCTGCGATGCGGCGTTTCAAGCCAAATTCACCAAGAGCTGGCACGCTCACCTGTTCCACATCGACGGCCAAGTCTGCGTGGCCAGCGCACCGCCCTTCACCCACAACCGCGCCGACCACGAACGACACATCAACGCAGGCCTCGCCCTCTGCCAATCCGCCGTTCGCGACACCCTCTAGCGTCCGGCTTCTGCCTCCAGCCACGCCTTCGCCAGTCGAAACGACTCGGTGATGCCTTCGCCCGCTTGAATCTTCACCCGATTGCTCGCCAGCACCTCGGCCGCCGCCGCCACGTCCGACTTGGAGCAGCCGTAGCTCAACAAGATCTGCGCAACCTCCACCGGATCGGGCGTGGTTCCCGACAGCCACCAGTGCAACTCCAGACCGCAGGTGTAGGCCTCGGCCTCGTAGATCGCCCGCGCCCGTGAACTGAGCACGTACATCGTCCAGAACCGCGCGTAACCATCCCGTTTGAGTTGCACGATATGCTGGTGCTCGTGAATGCCGGTGTCCAGCTGTCGCACCAGCGTCGCCGGCGCCTTGCTACCGGGTCGCCACGGCGCGTAAATGGTGTGGCCAATCACCGTCGTGAAGCCCTTCATGAAGCGCTCGTGCTCCATGATTCGGGTGGTTTGTAGAAAGGTTCCCACCAGTCGCATGAGACCGGAATGCTCCTTGGGGACCGTCGTCGAGCCGTAGTGTTCGCCAAGGTAGTCCCACACGCCGCGGACCAGCTCGGGCGTGATCTCAGGGCGCTTACTCGGAATCGCAAGACTCGATAGGTGCAGTTGCGACCTTGAGGGACTCGGCCTCTTGCTCCGCCCGATACACCCGTTGATCGGCACGACGCTGGTTCCGCTTGCGATTCCGAGCGATCACTCGCTGGTCTTCTACGTAGAGTTCCTCTACCTTTTCACGCGCCCAAGGCGTCTTGCGAAGCATCTTCAGGCTGGATTTGAGGGTGGGCTCATAGTGGAAGCAGCGCAGAGGAATCAAGTTGCCCAGCTCCTCGAATCCGTGGCGTTCAACCAAGTCTTCGACGATGGTCTTGAGGGTGACGCCGTGTAGCGGGTTCTTGGGTTGTTCTTCGCTCATGGGGGTCAGGTATCCTAACGCGTGAGCCGGCGCCCCGGCAGGCGACATGTCCGCGCACCGAAAACCTACTCAAACACCACCAAACCATATGATCCTACCCACTTAAAACCGAGAGATAAGTAAGCTTTTACCGCAGCTGGATTGTTGGTGAACAACATCGAACGCACAGCACCCGCCTCTCGGGCGTCCAGCAGGCTTCCCGCCACAACCGCCCGAGCAAAACCACGGCCACGCATGGCTTTGGGCGTCCATACACCGCCGACCTGAACCAAGCCGGGCAGTGAGGCGTTGAAGCCGCTCATGGCGACCAGCTTCTTCTTTCGCACCAAAACCCACAGACGCGACTCTTCGATGCCGCGCAGCAAGCTATCTTTACAGGCCGTTTCGAGAGCAGAAGAGGCCTGGACGGACATGACCTCCATCATGTAGGCCACCCGCCAAGGCAGCAGCACCGAAAGATCGGCCCGACTGGCGCGCCGATACGAGACCTTGTCGTCCGACAACAGCTCCGGGACCTGAAGGACGTCGAGGTTCAACGCCATCAAGTCTTCTTCGTGGTTAATGGCGGTGGGCGTCTCTTCGAGGCCGAGCACGGCTGCCGCCGCCACAACTTGGTCCGACACACCCAGCAGCCCCGCGGTAGGCTCGCCCAGTGTTCCAATCATCGAGACGACCGCTTCCACATGCTCTACCGGGCACGAAACCACCACGTTTCCGTTCCAGTAGCGGGCGGCCACGCCTACAATGTCGCCCGCCTCAAAAATCGCCGCGTACTGCCCCTGATAGGGCTCACCGGCGTGTTCGAGGCCCACTTGATGCAGGTTGCTCGCCATAATCACGGTGGAATCACAGTGCTTGGCTAAATAAACCCCCAGGAGCGCTTCGTCACCAGGCTGTAGCCAGCGGGGATTTAAATCGGTCGACATCAGAAAGCTCCAGCGCTCAGCGCACCGTAGAGGGCGCTGCTCGCTCCAGCTAACCCTTCTCGTCCGAGCAATCGCCTCAACTTCCGGACCCTCGAACCGATCGATAGCTCATGGCCCACAAGCCCAAGAGCTTCACCCAACGCTATCTGCTGGCCCTGGTGGTCGCCGCCATCATCGCCGCGAACCGTTGGGGTGACCAGGCCGAGGTCCGCCGTGCCGCTGCGGAGAAAGAGGCCGCGGTCATCGTCGCCGCTGCCCTACCCGACCGTGACGCGCCCACCGAAGTCTGGGACCAATGGTCGGCCGACGTGCTGCGACCCTGCCAGGTAGAATGGCGGGGGTGGTCTACTGAAACCATAGAATATACCTCGCTTACTGAACCACAGACCGACTGCTTGCTCGTAGCCCTCAAGGTGCACGCGCAAGGCAAACGCCCCGAGGATTCCCACGCCAAAGAGGTGGTTCTCACCCGACTGCTCCAAGGGCAGCGTGCCATAGCGGCCAAGGCGGACTAAAGCCCCTACATCTCCGCAGCGGGTCCCTCCTTTGAAAGACGCCCTCATCGTCAGTCTCCTCTCGGTCATCCCCCGCAATCACGGCGCACAGGCCATGGGGTGGTTCGCTCGCACGGGGCTCTCTCGCGTGATTACCCGGGCATTTGTGTCGATCTACCGGGTCAACCTCGACGAGGCCGAAGGCGACATCAGTGACTTCCCCACATTGGAAGCGCTGTTCACCCGCTCTCTGAAGCCCGGCGTGCGGCCCATCGACGCAAGCCCGGACGCGCTGGTGTCGCCGGTGGACGGAACCTGCGCTGCCGTGGGCCTCACCACAGATGGACGCATCGAGCTACCGGGCGGACAGCACCTGAACGTGGGGTCGTTGCTCGGATCGCACCCAAACGACGAGCGCGAGGTGGCGGTCCTTTACCTGTCGCCCAAGGACTATCACCGAGTACACGTGCCCCGCGAGGGCCGGGCGACCGGATGGAAGTACGTTCCGGGGACGCTCTGGCCAGTGTTCCCCGCCGCCGTTCGCAAGGTGCCCGATCTGTTCAGCAAGAACGAGCGCAGCGTGGTCCACTTCGACACCGAACTCGGCCAGGTAGACGTGGTGCTGGTGGGCGCGTTTGGCGTCGGGCGCATCTCGTTAGAGCTCTGCGACCTCATCACCAACACAGGTGGCGTGGCAACTTCACAGGCGGTCGCGCCCCCGCTCGCTCTCAAACGCGGAGAATTGCTGGGTACCTTCCACCTCGGCAGCACTGTGGTTTTAGTCCTACCGCCCGGCGCGGTACAATGGTCCATCCGCTCCGGTGACAAAATTCGCCTCGGCACCTCCATCGCCCATCGCCCCCATCAATTGGAAGGCTGATGCTCGAGATTGGCGACAAAGTCGAACGCTATATCGTCCTGTCGCTCTTGGGCGAAGGCGGCATGGCGGCGGTCTACAAGGTCGAGCACGACACCCTCGGCACGGTGCACGCGCTCAAGGTGCTCACGCTCACCAGCAAGTCGATTCGGGCGCGCCTTGTGAACGAGGGGCGGGTGCAGGCCAAGCTGGACCACGTGAACGCCGTGGCCGTGCGCGATGTGCTCGACGTCGACGGTGCTCCCGGGCTGCTGATGGACTTCGTCGATGGTCCAGATCTAGAGATCTGGCTCCGCGACAACACACCCTCCCTCGAACAGGCCGAGGCGCTATTTCGAGGCATTGTAGCTGCTGTTCGGGCCGCCCACCAACAGGGGCTTATCCACCGCGACCTAAAGCCTGCCAACGTGCTCATGGCCAAAGACATCGAAGGCAACTGGGTCCCCAAAGTCGCAGACTTCGGTCTGGCGAAAGCCATCGGCGGAGATACCATCGAGGGAAAGACGCGCTCCGGCCTAGCATTAGGTACGCCAGAGTTCATGGCACCCGAACAAATCCGCGACGCAAGCACCGTAGACGAGCGCGCCGACATCTTCGCCCTCGGCTGCATCCTGTACCAGCTGACCACGGGAGAGCTCGCCTTCCAAGGCGCAGATATGATGGACACCTTCGAGGCCGTCACCCAAGGCAAGTACATCAACCCCAAGGAGCTCGCCCCCTCCCTGCCTCCGCGGATACTGAACACCATCACCCAAAGCCTGAAGATCGATCGCGACCAGCGCCTGAAGACCTGCGACGACCTGCTCGCGAACCTGAGCGGAGAGCAAAAAGTCACGGTCGAAAGCCGCTCACCGAAGTCAAAACCGATGATGCTCGCCCTGCCGGTGCTGGCCCTGGGCGCCCTGGGCGCAGTTGCGGCCTTTGGTGTGGTCTTCGCGGGCCTGTACTACCTGCTCGCGTCCGTACCCGCAGACAACGCAGATCCCTGCGGTGGCCGCGCAGGCTCCCACGTGGGTTACATCCAGACCGCAAGGGTGTTCTTCATCAAAGAGGGCAAGGTCTGGATTCTTCCAGGTGACAAGAAGGTTGTGGCCAGGTTACCCACCGACGACCACCCCGCTGGTGCAACCGTTTGCACCCTGCCGAGGGGCTCAAAAATCACCCTGGTCGAGCCACCGACCAAGCTGGGCATCCACGGAATTTGGGTCGCTGTCGTAGGCGGCAGCTACACCGTCCCAGAGCCGGAAGAACCCGAAGAATAATGAACCGCCCACATCCCGACACAGACGGCTTAGACTGGCCTTTCCTTCTTGACGCCCTCGCCGGTTCCGCCCGTACCACCCTGGGTCGTCAGGCGATGCTCACCCTGCAACCGCTCACCACCATCCAAGCGGTGAGCGCCGCCTACGATGGCGTCGACGAGCTGGCCGGACTGGAAGATGAGGGTGTCGACGTAGGCGTGGGTGCCGTTCACGACATCCGCAGCACAACCGCGCGAGCAGCACAGGGTGGCGTCCTCGACGACGCCGAGCTTCGCACCGCCGGCAACACGTTGGTGGCCCTCAACCACATGGCCCAGACCCTCGACCGCCACGGCGACAAGGCCCCCACTCTGGCCGCCATCGTCGGCGTCATCGAGCTTGATTTCGGCGTGGTCGACACCCTCTCCACGGCCTGGGAACCCACCGGAGAGCTCTCGGCGCGAGCGTTTCCGCAGCTGGGCGAGCTCCGAGAGCGAATCGCCGCCATCCACAGTCGAATCCGCACCACCCTCGACGGCATGGTCAGCGGCGAAACACTCGGCGGCGCCCTCCAAGACACCTTCTGGACCCAACGCGACAATCGCTACGTGCTGCCGCTCAAGCAGTTCGCCAAGGGCTCCAATGTGGGCATCGTGCATGGCACCAGCCGCACCGGGCAGACCGTCTTTGTGGAGCCCCACGAGGTTGTCGCCCTGAACAACAACCTCCGTATCACCGAAGGTGAGCTCGCCGCCGAAGAGCACAAGATCCGCGCCACGCTCAGTCGCGCTTTGGGCAGCTCGGCGCCGCAGATCACAGACGCACTCGAAGCGGCCGTGGCCATCGATCTGACCGCCGCCCGCCTAGGCCTATCCCGCACCCTGCAATGCCCCCGCCCCTCGGTGGGCACCGACGGCGTGATTCGGCTCCAACAAGCCCGACATCCGGTGCTCGCATTGCGTGGTGTCGACGTGGTCGCCAACGATCTTCGCATCAACTCCGACTCGCCCGCCTTAGTCATCTCGGGCCCCAACGCCGGCGGAAAGACCGTCGCCCTGAAGACGATTGGCCTGTGCGCTTTGCTGGTTCAGCGCGGCTGTTTTGTGCCGGCCGACGAGGGTTCCCGGGTCGATCTGTTCGAAGAGATCGCGGCGGCCATTGGCGACCAACAGACCGTCGAAGGCGACCTCTCCAGCTTCTCGGCCCACCTGGTTGTCCTCGGAGAGATGCTCCAGATGGCGCGCCCCGGCGCCCTGTTGCTCCTCGACGAATTGGCCACCGGTACCGACCCAACCCAAGGCGCCGCCCTCGCCCAAGCCGTGCTCGAGACCCTGCTCGACCGCGGTGCCCGACTGGTCATCACCACTCACTTCGGACGCTTAAAAGGGTTGGCGACCGTCGACCCGCGATTCGCGGTAGCGGCCACTCGTTACGCAGACGGACAGCCCACCTACCAGCTGGTCTTCGGCACCACCGGCGAGAGCCGCGCCCTCGATCTCGCCTACCGCATGGGCATGGACGAAGCCATCCTCGACCGCGCCCGCGAGCTAATGGGAACCGGAGAGGCCCAGCTAGCCCAGACCCTCGAGGCCCTCGAAGAAGAGCGCACCAAGGCCGAAATGGCCACCCAAGCGCTGGCCAAACAAGCCCGCGACCTCCAGCTCCGTGAGGCCGCCCTCGCACGCCGTGACGCCACCATCGCCAAGCGAGCCAAGCAGCTGGAACAAGAGGCCGCCGACGCCTTTCTGGTACGACTCAAGGGCGCCGACAAGGCCATCGGCCAAGTGGTCGCCGATCTACAAGCCAACCCTGGCCACGCCCGCGCAAACGCAGCCCGGGCGGCGGTCTCAGCCATGCGCGGACTGGCACCTAAAAAAGGCGGCAAAGTGCCAGCCATTCCCGCCAAACCCACCGAGCTAGCTGCCGGAGACCGCGTGAAGCTGGTCAAAGTAGGCACCCGTGGCGAGGTCGTCGACGTGGGCAACAAGGACGCCCGGGTTCGGGTCGGCTCCATGACCCTAAACGTGAAGCTCAAAGACCCCGAGCGCATCGGCGGCCCACCTCCCAAGCCCCAAGGGCCCGCTCGCCCCCGCAAAGTCGCCCGGGCACCCCAGGGTCTGCCGCTGAACGAGGCGGTTCGATTACCCAGCAATACCCTCGATCTTCGCGGCCAACGCGTCGAAGAAGGCCTCGAGGCCTGCGACAAATTCTTCGACCGCGCCACGATGTCAGGCCACGAAACACTCTTCCTGCTGCACGGTCACGGTACCGGCGCTATGAAGGTCGGTGTTCGCGGTTGGCTAAAGGGAAACACCCTGGTCGGCCGTTGGGCCCCGGCCAGCGAAGAACAGGGCGGCGACGCGTTTACGGTGGTGACGCTGACGGTGTAGGGACCTAGATTACGGCGCCATCATCGGGTCGCCGGCCTCTTCGTCTTCCTCTTCGTCGTCAATGTAGCCGAGCAGCTCGAGCTGGGCCTTCGTGGCCGCGTCGTCCTCGACCTCGCCCTCGCCATCTTCACGAAGACCTTCGTTGTACGCAGGGAAGGTACCAGTGAGCTCGTCCATCTTCGCCTGCATCTCGGCCGTTCGATTGGGCTCGGCTTCGGCCAAGTTATGAACTTCGTTGTGGTCTTTCACCAAGTCGTACAGCTCGACACCACCAAGGGTATCGGTGATCAGTTTGTAGTTTCCGTCGACCAACGCTCGGAACTTGCGGTTCCAGGGGTCGATGTCAAGGCCGGGGAACAGCTTCGCGACCCGAGAAAAGCCCAAGGGATCGACGCTGGTGGACTCACTAAAGGCGCCATAATTGCCGGGCTTGCCCTCGATGTAGTTGCCACGGGAGGTGTCGACATCTGGGGGTGAGGGCAGTCCAGCGAGCTCGACCAGCGTGTTGTAGGTGTCCATATTCGACACCGGCTCGGTCACTCGACGGCCCTTGAGCGAGGCGGGCCAGCTGACCACAAGGGGAATGTGTACCAGGGAGTGGTAGACGCTGTTGCGATGGCCAAAGAGCTGGTGCTCGCCCAACAACTCGCCGTGGTCCGATGTAAACACCACGATGGTGTTCTCCAGCACGCCGCGCTGCTCGAGGTCGTCGAGCATGTTGCCCGTGGCTTCGTCCAGATCGACCAAACAGGCGTCGTAGACGTGGTTAATCGCCACCAACTCTTCATCGGTGTAGCGGACCTTGTCGTAGCCATACGACAGCTGACTGTTGAACGACAGGTCGGTGGCCAGCTGCAGGCGGATCTCGTCGTCGTCCGTAGACACACGCCGGCGAGCGGCGATGGTGGGAACCCGCGGTTTATGGGCCTCCATGTACGACAAGTAGGCCAGGAAGGGCTGCTCCGACTCGCGGGTGTCGAGCCACTCAGTGAACGCCTGATGGGTCACCGGAGCCGCATTATAGGAGAAGGTGCGCGGACCACCTGCAGACCTGTCAAAGGCCGGCGAGATCTCGGTGGACTTGTCCTTCTTGATCAGCTTCTTCTGACCATTTCGGGCCACGGGGCGCTTCCACTTGCCCTTCCAGGACGTCTCGATCGTGTCGAACCCTTGGAGCAGGTTGACCCGAGAGGGCGACAAGTTGGGGTTGGCCGAGAACGCATAGGTGTCGTAGCCGTTGTCGCCAAAGTGCTCGCCCAGCGTGGTGTGGTGGTTGTCGAGCCAGCGCCAGTCGATGTTGGCGCCGTGGGTGGTGGGCGGCTTGCCGGTGAACATGCTGGCGTGGCTGGGCACGGTCCACATGCCGGGGGAGATGGCGTTCTCGAAGACCACAGCGTTCTCGGCCCACTTGGCCATCCGTGGCGTCGTGCCTAGATCGTATCCGTAGATGTCGAGGCGGTCCGAGCGGGTGGTGTCCCAGAGAATGATCAGCACATTGGGCGGCTCTTTGGGCTCAACCACGGCCCCGAGATCCCCCATCATCGTAGCTGCAACACCACCAATGGCGAGCAAAGCGGCCCCGCCGCCGATCAGCGCTTTCTGGGTATTGTTCATCGGTGTCGCTCCTAGCATCCAACCCTCGTCGGTTTAGCCCCATTATCGCCGAGGTGCGTTAGCCAAACAGGTACCAGCGCACACCGTCGGTCAACAAGCCGAGCGCAGCAGCCACCCCAGGAGGCACAGCTTCGTTGGCGCCTTTGGGGCCGGATTGGGATACCCGTTCCACCACGATCGAGCCTGGGACGGCGCTCACAGATCACCTCCCGGGACGGCAACGAGGTCAAAACCTGAACCCAAGGGCCACGACTCGCGTTAAAAATAGGCGCGCATCGCTCGATGGGCGACTGGGAATCTCTGCGCCCAAAGGCACCCCGACCATGTTCGCTCGCTGTCTCCACATCGTTCCCGTCGCCGTCCTCCTTGGCGGTTGCGCCCACAGTTTAGGAACCCCGCGAGTTAGCTATTCAAATGATATCGGTATTCTACCCTTGGTTCAGCCGTCTACGGACGCGCGGCGTTGGTACGTGCCCCTCGACGAAGACCACCTGCTCTTTGTCGACTCTGGCTACTCAAGCACCACCTGCGACGACACCTGGGTCGAAGCGCTCAACCTCACCGCATTTGGGCGCCGAAAGACCCGTGGCGAAGTCGGCGATGTCATCGTGCAGAAGGCCGTATTGCCCCCCTTCGAATTGGCCGGCCACACCATCGAAGATCTCGTCTGTGTCGTTCGTGACATCGGAGAAACCTCCTCGATCAAGGACCCCACCGAGGTTCCCGTGGCCGCCGTTCTCGGCGCCGATGTGCTCCGGGCATTTTTCGTGGTCCTCGACCCCGAGGCCGGGCAGATCACTCTCCAAAACCCAGAAAATTCCTCGATCAACGATGAAAATTCGCTGCCCATCCGCCGCGAACACAAAACTTGGACCCGGTTCAGAGTGCCCATCGAGATCGAGGGAAAACGCACCTGGCCTCTGGTCGACACCGGCGCCAGCAATACGTACGTAGACGGCGACGCCCTCAAGCTCGAGGCCACGTACACCGACGAGAATGTGCAGGTCCGGGCAACGGGCCCAGGCGGTGTCATCACCACCCACCGCACCTATTTCGAGGTCGAGCAGCTCGACGTAGGACCGCTCTCGGCGGGTCCCCTCACCCTCACCGACCGAAATCGCGGCTTGTGGGCCCCCGGACTCCTCGGTCTCGACGTGCTCGACCAGTTTCGCGTCGAGCTGGATTTTCAGAGCAATCGGGCGCGGTTCACCCCTGCGAAAGCTCGGGCTAACCCTAGCTGGAATCGATGGAAGCGGGCGATCTCTAGAGATAACGAGAACATCGAAGCCACGGCGCCCGAGGCTCGGCAAACAGACCCAGTCAACGCAGATGAAACGGTGCCCTAGCGTCCGAAATATACCGCGATCATCGCCGCCATCCGCGCGTCTTCTTGCGCCCGGTGCGAGGCGGATAACCACGGAATGTCTCCCCCAGCGTCGTTGGCAAAAGACACCGCCTTCGACAGCGATGGACCCGTCTTACACTTCATGCCTCGACGGGCGGTCAGTTTGATATCTTCGCCGTGCACCAAGCCGGTCCGATCAAACAAGTCCCAGGGCTTTTGCGCCAGGAACCAGAAGTCGAACCCCTGGTTGTAAGCGCGGAGCTCATGAACGCCAAACCGTTCCCGAACCTTAGCAACCCAGTCTGCAAACCGCACCGCTGCCCGTTCGGGGTCGAGGCCCTCGCTAAGCACCTGCTGAACCTCAATACCGTGCACCCGCTGGGCCTGTTTCGCCTGCCAACAGGTGAGGTGCGCCCGGTCTTGTTTGACGACAAACGAGATCGGCGACACCACCCGCGCGTCCTCGGTGAGCACCACAGCACCCACCTCGATAATCCGCGCGCAGAAGCCGCCGCGGTTGTTAGGGAAGCCGGTTGTTTCGGTGTCGACCACGATGCTAGGGACCATGGGGGGCCACTATCGCAGTCTTCCACCAACTGTGCGAAGGCGGCCTCTCTGATCCACCCAAGCCGCGCCGACGGTACGCCGGCAGCACATCGCGACTAAAAAGCACCCAAAGCGCTCCCCTTCAGGGTTCTTCTTCCGCGAAACCATGGCGTGCCCGACGCGTCGGTCCTCTGCGTCTACGGCGACCGGAGGTTCACGAGTCGTTCCTGAACTTTGCTCGAACCGCACCGCTCAGCTTCACACCGGGGGCTGGCTACAAGTACTCGAATGTGGGACATCCCCTTGCGGCGCTCATTGTCCTCCAGCGCGACACCGGCACGTTCGACGAGATTGCTCAGCGCCGGCTCTTCCAGCCTCTTGGGCCAAAGCACACCGGAATCAAACCTGCGAGGATTGACGATTTTTTGCAGCGCGCTGCTCCACCTTCAGTGAGCATCAGGTCCTCGGGGTTGTCGTCCAGACCCTGGAATTGCTCGGCACCGCTGGTGGGTTCGTGGCAGGCTGGACCCCTACGAGCATGGTGTCACTGCCACCACACACGACAAAGCGAGCGATGGCTGTGACAACAGTCCATCCGCCCAGTCATACCCGGCGATGATGCTCATCATCCACCCGCGCGTCCTCGATGCGCACCACAGCACCCACCCCGATAATCCGCGTGCAGAATCCGGCCGCAACTTCGCGCAAAATCCAGCGCTGTTGCATGGCCGCCTCCTGACGGTTCAGAATGCAGATTGTACTCCGAGTGTACACTTGGCCTTCAGATGAATCTAAGCGCGACAAACTCAAACAAGACCTGCTCACCGTAAAGAGCTTCTGGACCGCGTTCATCCTCTCAGCCGGCCTGTTCGCCGTCGTGCTGATGACCACAGAACTTGGCGCCAGCGACGATGTGTTCCTGCCCATGGTCATCTCCATGATCGCGCTCGTTGAAGTGCCCATTCTGTTCATCATGCGTCATCAATTTCTGGGGAGCTTGGCCCTGTTCGAGCCCAACGACCTGCGCGTCGACGAACGCACTGAACCAGACGCTCTCATAGAACCGGTTCGCGCAGCCTCTGAGCGCTACTATCTGGCCTCTTTGATCAACTTCTCCATCGCAGAGTCCATCTTGATCATGGGTTTTACGTCCTCGTTCCTCTCGGGTGGTTTGGCGTGGTGTGCCGGCGCAGTCATCGTCTATATCGCGCGCATGGTGCTCATCAGACCCACCCTCGCTGCCGTCATGTGCACGCTCACGGGACCGCAGCGACAGGGACTTCGAGAGGCGCTGGCACAGGCGCCGTAGCGGAGTATCTGCCGAGAACTGCCGCGCGCTCAGTCCGTTCATGGCGATATCGGAAGTGAGGACCCTGCTCCTGCTCCCTTTCAGCGCTGAAAAGGGCAACGGGGCGCCTCACATCCCTTGACGAAACCGACAAAGGCGCCTAATACGCGTTGAGTAAACTCTGGAAAATAATATGCGCACGTCTCTTCTTTTCAGCGGATTGTTGCTTGCTTCTGCATGCAGCGAACCCACACTCGTCTCCACCGACCCCGCGCCAGTGATCACAATTCTCACCCCCACCGAAGACGCGTCCTTCGAGGGGGATGCCACCATTCAGCTGTTGGCCAAGGTCACAGATAATAGCGATTTGGCCGATGTTGAAGTGCTGTGGACCGCCGGGGGTGCGGGTACGTTGGGGACGGTTTTTCCCGACGAAAACGGCGAGGTGTTCTTGGCTATCAATGGCACCGAGCTCGGTGAAGGCACCTGGTCCATCACGGCAGAAGCGGTAGACGGTGCCAATCAAACGGGAAGAGATTCGGTCACCATTCACGTGGGCGAGGGCTTGTTTAACGGTGATGGCGCGCCCAACGTCGTGTTCACGGGTCCGAGCGCTGGCGAACAGTTCCTACGCGACGACCAGGTCGTGTTTGTGGCCACCGTCACCGACGGCGAACAGACGCCAGACACCCTGCTGACCAGCTTGTCGGCCAGCACCGTCGGCGTGTTCTGGGAAGGCGCCCCCTCGGTCACCGGCAGCGTCAGCGTCCCGTACGACCAGCTGCCCGTTGGCACCCACTCGGTCACGCTCTCCGCGCTCGACGACGACGGAAACGTAGGCGTCGCCACGGTCTCGCTGGAGGTGCTGAACGACGGTCGCCCCTACGCCACCATTCTGGCCCCCAGCTCCGGCGGCATCCAGATGCTCGGCGACACGATGCTGTTCGAAGGCGAAGTGGCTGACGACGAGGACGACGTGGAGCTGCTCACCTTCGAGTGGTTTACCGACCAAGACCCCACAGCGCTGAATTCCGGTGTAGCCGACAGCAATGGTTGGACGGCATTCGGCATCGACACACTCGCGGCCGGTGTCCACCTCATCAGCTTCAACGTCACCGACACCGACGGTAAGTGGGCGTCAGACAGCATCATTCTCGAGGTGCAAGATCCCGCAGACTTGGATCAGGACGGCGATGGGTACTCACCAAATGACGGAGACTGCAACGACAATGAGGTCTTGATCAATCCCGGTGAATACGACGCCTGCGACAGTCTCGACAACAACTGTGACGGGGTCGTAAACGAACCTTGGGCCGACACCTACGAGCTCAACGACACCTTCGACACCCACTCCTTCCTCGGAACCATCGACGCCGACTTGGGGCCTTTCTTCGCCGACAGTCTCAACGTGGCGGGTCTCACCTTGCAGCATGCGCAAGACGAAGACTGGTTCTACTTCGACCTAGACGACGAGCTGTGGGACAGCGCAAGTCCCACCGTGTTCATCGACGTGTCCGCGGTTGGTAACTACGTCATCGAGCTGTACCGCGTCGGCAGCAACCAGAGCGACTACACCAACTGGTCCAACTGGGACCTGCGCGAGAGTCGCTCCGGTACGGGGCTGTTCAGCGTGGCTGACAACGGCGAGCTGTTCGACGATAGTGACGACTTCTGGGCCGTTCGAGTGTACAGCACGTCATGGACAGCAGGTGGCTGCTCCGACACCTACGACCTGCTGATCAACAAGAAGTAGCGCCCGTTTGGCGGCAATAAACGCCATTGTCCACCAGTGAGCGCCCAACACATCAGCCTCGCGGTCGCCGGGGTCGGTTTTTGCGCGCCGACGTACTTCTTGTTTCAGTTGGGCTTGGACGGTCCTCCGGTGCCGAAGCTACTCTGCGTCCACCAGCCGAAACACCGCCCGCTTGCCCACCGCGATCTCGCCATAGTCATCTAGGCCCCAGAACGCCGCCGGAACCGAAGTTCCGCTCGCCAAAATTTCCTCCGGAGTCATGCCGGCGTCGGCCATCAGGGTCAGCTCGCGGGGGTCGACACCTGCCGTCTGCGTGTTGCCAAAGTCGGTGCCGTACAACACCCTAGAACCCGCAGCTTTCAGCCGACGTAGGTTGTCTATCGTGGTATCGCTGCCGCCGAACGCGGCCAAGGTGGTGATCACCGTGCGGTCCGACCACAGCGCGATGGTCTCGTCGGTGAGCGCCTCCACAGGGGTGTGGGCCAGCACATCACAGCCTACATTCGCCGCCAGGGCCGCCTCTGCATCCGTGGTGGCGTGAGAGACCACCTTCAGGTCGTGCCCGTGGGCGGCCTGCACCACCGCCGAGAGCGCGGCCTCATTGAGCACCGCGGCCCCGTTGATCGGCAGCTTGATCACCCGTGCTCCCGCAGCCCAGAGCTGCTCGGTCGCCGCGATCGCGCTGGCCGCATCGGTGACCTCGAGCCCGTAGCCATTCGCGCCCCAGCTTTGGGTAGGGTAGCCACCCACGGCGGTGATCATCGGGCCAGCGGGCAGCACCTCGAGGGCGCTGGGCAGGTCGTCGAGGAAGGCAATGGGCGAGGCCAAGTCTACCGCCACCGCGACGCCACCGTCGGCCAGCTCGCGGGCCTTGGGCAGGAACGCCAAGTGCACATGACTGTCGATCCAACCAGGCTCCACGATCGTCCCACTTAGATCGATGGTGGTCAACGACGAATCCGAGCTTCCCACCGCGGTGATCACGCCTCCGCGCACCTCGATGTCCACCACCCCTAGGCCAGGGACCTCGCCGCCCACCAACCGGTAGCTGTCGCCCCAATCGTCGGATGGGTCGACGGTTGAGGGCTCGGTCGTTTCGGCCCCTGTGGACTGCTCGGGACCGCTCTTTCCAGCGCAAGCAACCAGGAAAAGGGTGCCGAGGATCGGAAAAACTGCGTGCATTCGAATGGCCTCGACCGTGCGAATGCAGCGGTTTTTCACCGTAACCTACGACGGTCCCCAACCCAAGCAGGCCTAGTCCACTAAGCGCGATGACTAGACCTGCGTTTTTGAGGGGGGAAGCAGGGTGCCTACAGACCTTACTAGCGGCCACCATCCATGGTGTAGAAGATATTGTTACCGGTCGCACGGACGATCACGTCACCATCGTACGGCGCGACGGAGTCCATGTAGGTAATGATTTCGAAGTTTGGGTAGGTAAAGTGGATCTGCTCGCCGGGATTAAACAGGTGTCGGTCGGAAACGCCGGTCTGCATGTCCTTGCAGATTACCACGGAAAGGTTGACCTTCATGCACGCGAAATTGTACATCGTCTCGGGGCTTACACGGTCAACGACGGTAATGTCGATGACACCACCCCATGCCACCGTGCTCATTGATGCGTAGCCATCGGTATTCGTCAGATTGAGTACGCCGACCACTCGGGTCACGACGATGTCGGTGCGAACAGAAAAGCTGTCGCCCGAAAGGGCGAGACCGTAGCCCTCGGTGTACGTCGTGTCGTTGTCGACGGGGGAGGCGCAAAGGATCCCTCCGTTGACATCGATGGACTGGACGAAGGCGCTGCGTCCACAGTCTTGGTTGCTCAGGGCGAAGTCCGTGCCGTCGTAGAGGGTGTCGTTGTCTACAGGGCTCGAGCACACGATCGCGCCGCCCACAATCGCGCTCACATAACCACTCAGACAGTCTTGATCACCACCGGTATAGGCGCCATCCAGAGACAAGCAGAGGATGTCGCCGTCGGCATTAAAGCCCTGGGAGACGGCGTCGCCGAGACACCTCTCATAAGCGACGCTGCCCGCTGGACCCTCTGGACCCTCTGCACCATCTGCACCATCTGCACCATCTGCACC
>JAACDH010000073.1 GCA_009936995.1 Rhodobacterales bacterium | reverse complement strand
GGTGGGGCGCCAGCAGGGCTGCCAGGACAACAGGGGCGCGTTGTCATCGGCGGCGCTGTGGCCGTCTTTGGCGCCGGCGACGTAGTCGGAGATGTCTTGGACCGTGGGACCGTTGATCAGCAGCTCTTGAGGAAGCCCGCCCAATCCAGGGAAGGCGTCGGCGAGACCCGTGGCCAGATCGGCGACCATCAGCGAGTCGAATCCGAGGTCTTCGATCAGGCGTTGGGTGTTCTGAACGGCGTCACGGGGGTAACTGCTGACCCGAGCCAGCACTTCGACAACCTTGTCGTAGACTTGATCGCCGCTGTCGTGGATGACTTCTACGGCGACGGTGTTCTCGACGACTGGAGCGCCGGTGCCGTGGCTTAGCTTCAGGGACTTTTGGACTTTGGTTTTGACGGCCCAGTAGTCTTGTCGGGGAAGTACGCTGGGTGGCACGGCTGCGACGTGCGCGGCGCCGGTGATGCTGGACAGATCGAGGGCGACGCCGTGGACCCAGAGCCAGCCGAGGTTGGTGAGCAGCGAACGGCCGCCGTCTTGGTCTTCCATATTGGCCAGGGTGAGCACGGCCTTGGCGTCCTTGCCGACGGTGCGTCTCGCGAAGGATGCTAACGGACCGCCAGCGCCGACTTGAAGGTACAGGTCGGCGTCGGCTTCGGCGCACTGCTCGAGAGCGCGGACAAACTGGACCGGTGACCGGGCGTGGCGCTCGAACACGACCTTGGCGGCATCGGCGCTGGCGTAGGGGACGTCGGAGATGCCGGAGGCCACGGTGATCCGCGGGTCGTGGAAGGTGACGCCGGCGAGCATGGCGTCGGTGTCGAGGTGGTCGAACAGGGTGGAGTGGAAGCCGTGAGAGACGCTCAGGGCCGTGGCGTCGATGTTCTGGGCGGCTGCCTTCTCGGCCACCTGGCCCACGGCGACGGTGGTGCCCGAGACGACACACTGCTCGGGGTGGTTGGTGTTGGCGATGACCGCACCGTCGACCAACAGGGCCTTTACGACGTCTGCGCTGGCGCGAACGGCGAGCATGGTGCCGGGATCTCCTTGGATTCCCGCCATGGCGGCGCCGCGACGTGCGCTGAACAGGGCGCCGTCCTCGACGCTGACGACGCCACCCACTGCGGCGGCGTTGAACTCTCCCAGACTGTGACCGGTGGCTGCCACGGGCTTGACGCCGATCTGCTCGAGCAAGGCCCACAGCGCCGCGCCGCACGCGTACATGGCGGGCTGGCAGTTGCTGGTCAGGGTGAGCTCGGTTGCGGCGGCGTCATCACTGAGAGAGACCGCTCGTTTTGAAGGATAGAGTAGGTGACTTAGCGGAACACTCAGGTTGTCGATGAGGGTCGACTCTAGGTGGTCGAGGGTATTCGCCACCACGGGGAAGCGCTCGAGGATACCGGCCATCATTCCGATGCGTTGTGCACCTTGACCGGGGAAGAGCAGGGCCACACGAGGCTTACTGGTGACCGTGGCCATGGCGGCGCCGGTGGGTAGGCCGCCCGCGGCGAAGGTCTGCAGACCGGCGATGAGCTCGGGTAGATCCGCCGCGGTGAGGGCGACACGGGCGGGCAACTCAGATCGGACGGCCCAAGCGCGGGCCACACCGGCGACCGTGGCGTTGGGGGATGTCTTTAGGGCAGCGGCGGTGCGGCCGGCCAGATCGCGCAGGGTGGGTAGATCGGGGGCGCTGAGTCGGACCAGTTCGACTTGGCAATCGTTGCCGGTCTGTACAGGAGGTGCAGACAAAACGGCGTGGCCATTGGTGCCGCCAAATCCGAACGATGAGACTGCGCCGACGCGAGCGCCATCCCAGTCCCTGGACTGCACGGGCACATCGAAGGGCGACTCTTCGAGGCCTAGGTCGTCTTTCGCTGACTCGAACCCAGCCATGGGCGGGATCTCACCGTGGTGGATGGCGAGCGCCGTGCGGATAATGCCAGCCATGGCGGCGGCGGACATGGTGTGGCCGACGTTGCCCTTGGAGCTGCCGATCGCGGCGCGGACCACGTCGTCGCCGAGGGCGGACATGATGCCGGTGAACTCGGTCTGGTCGCCGACGGAGGTGCCGGTGCCGTGGGCCTCGATGTAGCCGAGCAGGGACTTGTCGATGCCCGCGTCGCGCCAGGCGTCTTCGATGACTTCGGTCTGACCTTCGAGGACCGGGGCCATGGGGCCGTCGCCGCGGCCGTCGTTGTTGATGGCCAGGCCATTGATGACCGCGTAGATGCGGTCTCCGTCGCGGACCGCGTCGTCGAGGCGCTTGAGCAGGATTGCTGCGGCGCCGTCGCCCTGGACGAATCCATCGGCGCGACTGTCGAAGGGACGGCAGTAGCCCTCGCCGGAGATTGCGCCGATGCGGCTGAAGGCGATGTGGTTCTCGGGGGAGAGACACAGGTAGATGCCACCGGCCACCGCGGCGTCGATGCGGCCGTTCCGAAGTAGATTGACCGCGTTGGAGAGTGCGACCAAGGCCGATGCACAGGCAGCATCGGAAGTGTAGGCAGGGCCATGCAGATCGAGCTCTTGAGCGACGGCCGCGGCGACCATATTTGCCAACGCACCGGGGGCCGAGAACGGACGGCTGGGCACTACGCGATTTACGGCACCCGCGATGACGTCGAGGTCTTCGGGGGCTTCGCCGAGCGAACCAGAGCCCATTAATTGTGCGCTGACCCGCGCACCCAGGAGCGTGCGGTACTCACTGGCGGTGACCCCCATGAACACGCCGGTGCGGTGTGGCATCTCGCTGGACTTGTAGCCGGCGTCTTCGATGGCTTGCAGACCCACTTCGATGGCGAAGCGCTGCTGCGGGTCCATCACCTCGACCCGACGCGGTGGGATGCCGAAGTGTAGGGCAGGAAAGCTACGCACGTCTTGGATGAACGCACCGTGAGGCGCGTAACTTTTGTCGGTACTCCGCCGATTGGCGCTGAAGAAGACCTCGTGGTCCCAGCGATCGGCAGGTACGGGCCCGAAGGCATCTCGACCGGCTCGAGTCATGTCCCAGTAGGACTGTAGATCGGGGGCTCCCGCAAAACGGCAGCCCATACCAACGATGGCGATGGCGCTCATAGAACTTCCAGCGACGAATACGTGTAGACAGCGGAGCCAGCCGCTATTCGAGTCGCGGCTTTCGGTTCGCGGTCAGGTTGAGAACGAGGGTGACCAGCGCCCTCGCGGTACGATGCCGTCTACAGACGACCGGATGTGATCAGCTTGGCGAGGTCGTTCAACGCGTTGACCTGTGCAAGGTCTTCGTCTGGGAACGTGGCGTCGACTTCCTCTTCGAGGAATCCAACCATCTCCATGGTGGCGATGCTGTCGAGTCCGAGGGACTCAATGGTGGTGTCGAGCTGTACACTGTCGAAGTCGGCTTTGCGGTTGGGCGCCACTTCGGCGAGTGCGCGCTTGATCAGCGAGAGAACCTTGTCGTTGTCCAAGGGGGACTCCAGGAGGGGAAAGTGAGGGAGGGGAGGCACCGCGGTGCCTCAGGGTAGCGTGATTAACCGCGGATGCGTGCCTTAGCTCGCGACCACATGCTGGAAGCGACGTGTTTGGCCAAGTTCAGACGGTCTCCCTTACTTCCCGCGGCGCGAGATCCGTGGCCGACGAGGGTGTCGGTGAGGTACATCTGGCGGGTCTTGCGGCGCTGAAGCTTGCCGGAGCTGGTCTTGGGCAGACTGCCGGGCTTCAGGCAGACGACCTTGGTGATGCGAAGGGAGAGTTCGCTCTGGACGGCCTTCAGGGTGTCGGCCACCAAGTTGGTGGTGTCGTCGATGCGGGTCTCGAGTACGACAACCAGCTCTTCGCCGGCGGGGCCGGGAACCGAGAACGCGACCACGTTGCCCTTGCGAACCTTGTCGACCTCGGCGACGGCCCACTCGACCGCTTGCGGATGCACGTTGCGGCCGTTGACGATGATCAGGTCCTTGATGCGACCGGTGATGAACACCTGGCCGCCTTGGAGGAAGCCGAGGTCACCCGTGTGGAGCCAACCGTTTCGGAACGCCTCGGCGGTGGCTTTGGGGTTGTTGAAGTAGCCGGCGGTGATGCTGGGGCCACGGTGGCAGAGCTCGCCCTCGCGCCCTTCGTCGAGCTTGTTGCCCTTGTCGTCGAACACGGCGACCTCGTGGTCGGCGAAGGGAACGCCGCAGGCGACCCATTCAAGTTCAGCCTTGCCGTCGATGGGCGAAATGACTGTGCCGTGCTCTTCGTAGAATTCGGCGTCAACCAGCAGGGTGCGCATGGCCTCGCCAGCGGGCTTTAGGGAGATGGCCAACGTGGCCTCGGCCATACCGTACGCGGGCATAATGGACGTGATGGGCATGTTACAGCCCTCGTTGAACGTCTTTGTGAAGTGACGCATGGTCTCGGCTTGGATGGGCTCGGCGCCGCAGCCAACGACCTTCAGGCAGGACAGGTCCCACGCTTCCATCTGCGATTTCTTGACGCGCTTGGTGGCCAAGGCGAAGGCGAAGTTCGGGCCGAAGGTGGCGTTGCCCCGGTGACGGTGAATGGTGTCCATCCAGACGCTGGGACGCTTAATGAAGCGCAGCGTGGGGATGAAGACGATGTTAATGCCGTACACGATGGGGGCGATGACAAAGCCGATGAGTCCCATGTCGTGGTAGAGCGGCAGCCAGCTGACGCCGGTGTCGCCGGGGGTGAGTTGCAGGCCCTCGGTGATGATCCCCTTGCTGTTGGCGATGAGCGAACCGTGGGTGACCATGACGCCCTTGGGGTCTGCCGTGGAGCCGCTGGT
>JAACDH010000482.1 GCA_009936995.1 Rhodobacterales bacterium | reverse complement strand
GGAAGACATGGACGTTTTGCCGATGTTGGGCAAGATGAGCGAGGACGAAGGTGCGGTACCGTCCAACTTCGTCCGCGAGATCGTCGACGACTGGGGGGGGCGAATGCACACCTCCCATACCGAGTGGGACGACGAGAAGGAAGGCGTCTGGCTGCGCCGTGAGGTGCCCGTACGCGACAAACCCAACGCCCCGGTCAGCCAGGTAAGTACGTTCTTTCCGCAGGGGGGGCCCACGCCGACCTCGATGGACGTTCTCTTCCCGAAGTCGTTCAAGGCCGGCCTGAAGTTCGTCAGATTTCGTCTCGACAACGCTCAGATTCATCTGCGGGCGGTCGAGGGCCCCGGCGGTGTTCGGGTGTCCGAAGAGAGTGCTTCGCTGCTGATTATCGGCCTAGGCATTACCATGGGCTACGAACAAACCATCCACTATAGGGCGTTTGAACCGTGCGAGGGGTCTGACAACCCGGCGACGTAGTGCCTTGCGGAGTTCAAACCCTCGGAGCGCAAGCGGGAAGCAAAGGTCCCAGCGCTGGCTGGGACCGAAGCGACCTTACGGCGTAGCGACCACGTCGGCCTCGTAGCGAGGCTCGATCTTGAAGTTGCCGAAGCTGTAGTTGAGCGGCCCGGTGATGCTGTCGAACGCATCGCCAGTGGCCATCGTCCCAGCAGCGTGGGTGCTGTAGTCCCACATTTGGTCGTCGACGCGGACCTCGTTGCCGCCATCGCTGATGCCCCACTCACCAAAGCCGAGATCGGCCGTGGAGACGGTGGTGTTGAGGACGGTGACCAGCACGCCTTCCCAGGGCTCGGCGGCGGCTGGGTCGAGGTCGGCTGGGGCGAGCACCTCGGCCGCGGGAACGGGGGTGGCGCCGGAGACGGTGACCGCGGGAGCCACGCTGGCGGTGGTGTCGATCTCAGTGAGGCTACTGAACTCGACAACCAAGCCGCTGATGTCGACGATGTCGCCCTCAAGGAGTGGGCCGTAGGTGAGTTCGAAGCTGCTTCCGAGGTAGACCCAGACGCCACTGTATTGACCGCCCATGGGGTCTTGGAGGTACACGCCGTTGTACGCCACGCCGGTGACCACGCCTTGCACGGTGACCTCGGTATTCTCGATCACGGTGCCATCTTGGACGTCGTAGATGGTGCTCATCACGGGAGCGACGGGCATTCCGGTGTCGCCAGTGGGCATGAGCCCGGTGTCGGGCGCGCCGACGACGAAGTCGAGGTCGTCGCGGGGCTCGATCTTGAAGTTGCCGAAGCTGTAGTTGAGCGGGCCGCGGACGCTGTCGAAGTAGTCGCCGACGGCCAGGGACACGCCGAAGGTGCTGTAGGTGTGCATGAGGTCGTCGACGATGACCGCGTTGCCAACCAAGGACGCGAGGCTCCACTCACCAAATCCGTTGTCGGGGTTGGTGACGGTGAGGTTCTCGGTGATGATGAGCACCGACTCCCAGGGCTCTGCGTTGCCGACCTGGATATCGCTGGCAGCGACTATTTCGCCCATAAGCGGCGTGACCGCGCCATTGTTGACCACGTTGGCTGCGGCGCTTCCGCCCACGTCCAGCTCGGTGAGGTCATTGAACTCGACGTAGGTGCCGTTAACGTCGAGGGAGTCGCCGATGGCGATGGTGCCCCAGGTGAGTTCGAAGTCGAAGCCCATGTAGACCCAGATGGCGCTGTGTTGGCCGCCTGCGGGGTCTTGGAGGAACACGCCGTTGTTGGTGACGCCGGTGACCACGCCCGAGAGCAGGAGGTCGGTGTTCTCGGAGTAGATGCCCTGTTGCACGTCGTAGATGGAAGCGGCGATGCCGATGGGAGGCAAGCCGGTGTCGCCGGTCATACCGGTCAGGCCGGTGTCGATGATGGTGGGGCCATCGACGTAGTCCGCGGCGTCGCGGGGCTCGATCTTGAAGTTACCGAAGCTGTAGTTGAGCGGCCCGGCGATGCTGTCGAAGCCACGACCGTTGACTAGGGTGCTGGCTGCGTACTCGGGGTGCTCGTACATTTGGTCATCGACGGACACGGTGAGGGCGCCGGTGCTGTTGTCGGTGACTTGGAACTCGCCGAACCCGAGGTCGGGGTCGGACACGTTTACGTTGGTGACTTGGATGAGCACGGCTTCCCAGGGCTCGGCCACGGCGGCGTCGATGTCGGCCATGGTGACCAGCTCGGGAACGAGGGCAGGGCCAGAGCTCATGATCTGTAGATCGGGGGCCGAGGAGCCGACCAGGTCGAGCTCGGTTAGGTCGCTGAACTCGATGTAGGTACCCTGGACTTGGACGACGTCGCCGATGACGGCGTTGGGCCAACTGAGGGTCCAGTCGGTGCCGGCGTAAACCCAGATGCCGCTGTTTTGGCCCTGGTTGGCGTCTTCGACCCAGAGGCCGATGTAGGCGGTGCCGGTGACCACACCCTCGAAGCGGGTCTCGGAGAGCTCGGAGATGAGTCCGCCTTGGATGTCGTAGATGGTGTCGAGCGGTAGCGCGGTGACCGTGGTGGTGGTTCCGGTGGTGGTGGTTCCGGTGGTGGTGGTTCCGGTGGTGGTGGTTCCGGTGGTGGTGGTCGTCGACGTTGTGGCGGTCGTTGTTGGCGTGGTGGTCGTTGTCGGCGTTGTGGTGACCGTTGTTTGGCTGGTCACGTCACCGGTATCGGTCTCTTTGTCGTCGCTGCCGCAGGCGCCCAGAACCAGGGCAAGGGCGAGGGGAAGTGGGGCGAAACGCAGCATGATGGACTCCATGAGTAAGTTGCGCTGGTTAGCCCAATCGGCCTGGGTTGTCATCCGGTGATCGACGGATTCAACCTGCCCGCCGAGATTGTGGGAGCTCGCTAAGCCAGGGGGCCAGGGCCGGGTCTAGCCGAGCGCGGCGATCCGTTGGAAGGCGCTTGAGGCGCCTCGCATGGCCTTGGTTTGGACCACTTGGGCCTGCGGTTCCGACGACTGCGCTGCGTCTTCTTGCGGACGGTTTTCGGTTGGAACGACCTCTGGCTGGGTCGATTCGGTCTCCTCGGAGGCGACTTTTAGCTTTTCGTTCGCCATCGCAGCCTTCTCCAATTTCGCGGCGGCCTCCATCTGGCTGGCGGCGGCGGCGACCGCGCGGTCCTGGCTGGAGGGGTCTGCGGGCGCCAGCGCGGCGGCGCGGATCTGTTGTGCTCGGGCGATGGTCTCGTCGGGTGTTGAACCCGCCGACATGTCGATGGAGACCTCTCCACCCACGGCGTACTGTCGACCGTCAGGGCCTACCTGGAACGAGTACGACGCGGCGCCACCTAGCCCTCCGGCGGCCCCTTGATGGGCAGCCTCGTGAGACCGTACTTCGGCATCTCGTGTCTGCAGCTGGGCAATGACCTTTCTCTGTTCGTCGGTCATCTCGTTGGGGTTCTCGGTCGAGCCCGGCTCCTCCGCGTCCAGCACTTGTTGTGCCTCGGGGCTGAGCGAGACGATGGTTGCGGGACCGTCGTCATGGGCCCCCACCTCTTCGACGGCAGGGTCAGGCGTGCGGCGTCTGACGGGTGAGACCGCAGTTACGGGTACGATTGAACTGCCCTGAACATTCATGAAGGTCTCTTCGGATCATTTGCGCTCGAGTTGACGGGGAGAGATCTGCCCCGTTGGCCGAGCTGTGCTTGGGCTCCCCAGTGGCATCGCCAGGACTTGGCGAAGACTGGAGCGCCCAGGTGAGGTAGAGATAAGTAACATAGCCCGCTCCGGAGTCCCCGATTGTCCAAATACACCCTGTTTCTGTCCCTGCTGGTTGCCTCCTGCCAGTCATCGACATCAGACGGACCGACCCGCGTCGATACGGACATGGATACGGACACGACGGCGACCACCGACACCACGGTCTCGACCACCGACACCGCGCTGACGGGCTCGACCCCCACGGCGGCCAGCCCCGGCTGCACAAATGGTGCGGTCACCCCCATCAGCGCTACGTACACCCTAGAAGACCAGGGGGTTCTACGAACCTACGAGCTGTTTGTTCCTTCCTCGTATGACCCGGCCACCCCCGCACCGTTGGTCGCTGTCTTCCACGGCTGGGGCGGGAACGAAAACGAGTTCCTTGGGACCGAGGCTGTGCGGGTCGAGGCCGAGGCTCGTGGGTACTTGGTCGTCGCCCCGCGTGGCCTCGGGTCCGGTCAGCCAGACCAAAGCTTTAACTCCTGGTCATTCAGTGGCTCCACCACGGGTCTCACGCCCAGCGGCGGGCCGATCTGCAACCCTTCGACCACGCCCAACTACAGCTACCCCTCGTGTCGCCAGGCGAGCCCTGCGATCTCCCAAAACACCTGCTCTTGGACCCAGTGCCAAGTCGATGACGTCGCGTTTGCGCTGGCCCTTGTCGGGCATATCGGCAACGAGGCCTGCGTGGACACGGGTCGGGTGTTCGCCACCGGCGGATCGAACGGCGGCATGTTTACGTGGGAGCTCGGTCAGCGAACGGTGGACGCACCAGTCTTCGCCGCCATCGCCGCCCTGATCGGCTTGCCACACGAAGGCTACTTAGACGCCAACCCCGACCTGCCGGTCATGCTCACCACGGGCACAAATGACCGCACCGTGCCGCCAGGAGAGTGGGAAGACCCCTCGCCCACGACAACGACGGACGGCGACCAGTTCTATTACACAGGTGCGACAGGTATCACTCAGTCCTGGGCTAGCGCGCGCGGATGTGACGTCACCGTCGACGCCGCCACGTTCGACGATGGAGAGAGCCGCACCGACTGCCGAAGCTACTGTCCTGCAGACGCCGGCTGGCCTGCCGTGCTCGACTGTCGTGTGGACATGGGTCACACCTACGGGCTGTCTTGGTCGTGGACGCTAACGTTGGACTTTTTCGACGCCCACTCCCCATAGCGTCTGCCCTCCTCTGCTTTTCGCCTGCCCACCTCAACGCTTCTCCGATGGCTAGCGCCTGTTTTGGCCGCTGTGGGAGACGTATTCCAATCGGCGACCCGATCCCAGAAAGTGGCACGCACCCATGGGTCTCGCGCCTCTGCCCAGATGGACCGCACGTTGGACAGGTGGACGGCGAGAAATCACGCGTTGATGTTGGATGTTTTTCACAGCTTTAGCGCGAGGTCGTGGTCGGTTTTGCTCGACTCGGCCAGCGAACGGGCTGGTGACAAGACCCCTCGTTCGCTTGGCGCTGCTTCGCCTTTGGCGCTACGGCTTTTTCGCTGCGAGCTTGGCGTTCTTCTTGGCTTTTTTCTCCTTCGTGGTGAGCTTCTTCGGTGGGGCTTGTTTCTTGGGGGATTTGTTGGCCACGGGTTTTTTTACCTGCGAATACGAGGGCTGTATGGCCCGGCGAGGACCGTTAGGCAGGACGCCCTCTTAGGTGGATCGCCATCGCAGTGTACACGCATGGGTCGGCGAACATCGCCGTTTTTCGTACTTGACCCGAGGTTCGAGGGGGCCCGACACTGCGATTCGTCGGCCGAGGTCCCACAAGACGGTCACGGGTTTCTGGTGCGCTAACTTCCCGTCGAAAGTGGATGGGTAAGCTCACACCTCTGCCTCCACTCGTCGAGTTCGCTGGCTTCGTGCCGCTCGGGCACACAGGTGTTCTGGCGCTTTCAGTCCAGGTTCTGGAACGCACAGGCGTAGAAGTGGTCAACCCCACCTGGGAAAAGGGGCGCGGTGGACACCCTCTAGAAGAGCGGTGTTCTCACCCGAGAGATGCGCTACTGTTTTTTTATTCTCATTTGGCGACGACGGGCGTGGCTTTTCAGCGCCCTCTCTATGACGCTTGGATACGCGACCGTTCACGTCACGGGGAGGCGATTCGAGGCCCAGGCTGGCGCTGCGCTCGCGCTCAGGCCCCAGTCGCCCGGGGGAAAGCCCTACGGTTCATGAGGACGCCACAATCTGAACCAAAGTCTATTCAAAAGCGGTTCAGTGTTTTTACGACGATAACCCCCTATATCCGTAATATAATCAGTATATCGAGTATTTATCTACGCTTGAAGACTTTTCACACAGGCAGATATACTTGCACAAAACCTGTTCGCAAGGTACGTGGTTAATGTACCAAGGAGTGCCCCATGCAGCCCCATATCGAAGCGTCGTCCTTAAAATCTAACTCGCTGTCGCGGGTCAATAAGGCCAAGGCGTTCTTCTTCGCCGCCGCCGGAATCTCGTTCCTTCTCTCGGTGGCACTGTGGTTCTCTGGCGACCACGAGCGGGGTCTGTTCGTTGGACTCTGGGTCCCTTCCATCTGTTCCGCAGGTGCGCTGATGCTGGCGGGGGTGGCCGATGAATGACGCCACCCTGTTCGGGATGGGCTGTGGCGTGGTGTTTCTGTTTCTGGCGGGTGTGTACCTTCTTGCCCGGTCCGACTACCACGCCAATGTGACCCAACGTGACGCGAAGCGGCCCGCGTCCGTGCCGTCCACGCCCGTATGACCCCGACGGTCTCTCGCCTGTTGGTGTTGCCGATCTTTGCGGTACTCACCGTAGCGGTAGGGGTTAAAGCCCTCAGCTTCGGTTCACCCTACATCGCTGGTGTAACGGTCGTCGTTGGCGTTCTGTTCGGGGGTGGCGTCCTCAGCATCATCGAATGGCCTCACGCTCCGGAATCGAAGCAAAGGCACTGACCAAGCGACTGCAGCCACCTGAGCCCGCTCGCGCAACGCCGTTAGCCCGTGGGAATTTACAGGGGTCTGGTTTGGAGGTGGCGTTGTCGCCCATGGTTCACGCTGCGTAGCTTCTGCCCGCCCGCGTGCGGCATTTCAGCGCACTGTCACGAGCGTCCAAGCGCGCATCGAAGGCGACGTCGGCCTCGGCAGCGCAGGCCCGGCCTTGACCGTCGTCGCAGGCAACCTCACTCCGGTCGTCGATGAGAACTACGGAGGCGTTTGGAATCACGCCGAGGATGCACTGGCGAACACTGCTGCCGTGAGGTCGCGAGGGTGGTCGACCACGCAGGATGCACCGACGGCGGTGAGCCGAGCGGCGCCGTGCATACCCCAGGCGACGCCAACTGCGCGCACTCCGGCGGCGACGCCCATCTCGATGTCGTAGGTGGTATCGCCGATGATGACCGTCTCATCTGCCGATGCGCCAGCTTGAGCCATCGCGCGCAAGAGCATCTCCGGGTGTGGTTTACCGCGTTCAACGATGTCTCCTCCCCAGATCGCGTCGAATAGATTGTCGATTCTCTGTTCGTGAAGCACCCGCTCGATGCCTCGGACGGATTTACTCGAGGTGACCACCAGGGAGCGTCCGGTCTCCTTGAGTTGATGAAAGGTGTCGACCATTCCTGGGAACATCAGCGTGTGTTTACGGTCCCACTCGGCGAATTGAGCTGAGTACGTCTTGAGTATAGGGACCCTCACCATCGGGTCCACCAGTCCTTCAAGCATCTCTCTGAGGGGGCGTCCGATGTTGGCCACGATGGCCTCATCCTGCACGACTCCGGCGCTATGTAGGGCGATAGCGTGTTGAAAACAACCCACGATCGCCGCTCGGCTGTCGACAATGGTTCCGTCTAGATCGAATGCTACGAGCTGTGTCATACGTTGCCCTCTAAGCGTGGCGTGGAATTGGGATTCGTGTTCAAAGGACACACCCGGAAAGTCTAACATTGGCCCACTCGGCCAGGGGCTTCGAGCAGACTCACCAGCCTCGTCGGGGAGTTCCCACCGAGGGCGATCATTAGGGCGACGCTGTAATCCTCGCCGGGTAGCCGCCGTAGAGGGGCACACACCCGATAGGTGACGAACCACTCGATTAGGTTAGGGCCGATGGGGTATAAGTAGGTTGATGGGAGCGATAGACATGGCGAAGAAGAGTTGGCTCAGTATGTTTGTAGAGTTCGAGGAAGAGCCAAAGAAACCCGCTGCTGCGGACAGTTCGCACATGAATGCCACTGATATCGATGCGCTTCTGGCCGAGACTCGCGCCATGACAGCCGCTTCGAGCGGTGACGACGGTCCGCCCGCTTTCGAGATTCCGCTGACCCACTCCGGCGACGGTTCTCCACCGCCCCCGGTGCCCTCATCGGGGCCACCACCGCCCTTCGTCGAGGCTCGCCCCTTTGCCGATATTTATGCCGATCAGGGTTGCGTGCCGCCCTCTCCCAAGTCGGTGGACGAGGTGATTGTGTTCCTCGACGGCCTGAAGACCATGCCCGATTCGGTGCAGAAGCAAGCGCTATCTGCAATGGATAATGCGGATGCATCCTGGACGCTAGACGATGTAGCGCTCGACGCGCGCAACAAGATTGAGGCGCTCTCCCGGGCCAACAATGGGCTGTCCGAGACCCTCGCCAGGGCGGTCACGGCGGCCGAGGCCGAGATCACCGCTCAAGACGCGATCATCTCCAGCGCCAACAACACCATCAACGACAATATCGATTCGCTGCGGGCGCAAATTGTCGATCTCGAGGTGTTACGCGACGCTGAGAACATCGCTGCAGAGACCCACAACGCGACCGTTCGATCCAATCTACAGTCCACCGTCGAATCCTGTGGCCGCGAGTCGGCGCGATTCCAGGCCGAGTCTACCCGTCTCGGTCACTTCATCAAGACTTTCGGGCCTAACGCCCAGTAGGAGAGACCCATGAGTTTCACGCTCACCCCCCTCGCCAAAGGTGCACTTGCCCTTGGTGCTGTCGCCATGTTCGCCTGTACCGCGGGCGGGTTGTTCACCATAATGGGTGATGATCAGGGCGTTTCCTACACCGATGGGACGCCCAAAATCGGCTATTTTTCGAGTGGCGCCGCCCCAGCGGTCCGTGGCGCGCTCGGTTCGGACTCCAATCCTTTGAAAATTAGCATCGTTTCGTTCCACGGATACGCTCCGGCGCTGGTTGCAAATGGTGCTTCCCTCACCACCCAGGTGGGCTCTATTTTCGATAAGGAAGGCGTTCACGTCGAGTTCGTGATTCAGGACAACGTGCCAACGCTCTCCGAGATTTTCCAGTCCGATACGGCGCACTGTTCCTGGCGTACCAGCGACTTCTGGGCGCAAGAGCAGCCTAACCTCCGCGGTGCTGACCTCGACGCTCGAACGATCATGGTGGTCGACAACACCCAAGGCGCCGACGCCATCATTTCCAAAGACGGTGCCATCAAGCGCATCGAGGATCTGGCCGGCAAGCGCATCGCCTTGCTTGAGTTCACGCCCTCACATGGCATGGTCATCGACGCGGTCGAGAACAGCTCTCTGTCTGCGCGAAAGAAGCAGGCAATCCTAAATAACTTGGTCATGGTCAACGTCGAAGAGGGCACCGCGGGCGTCCGCTCGGTCCTCGAGAGCGGAAACGCCGACGCCGCAGCCCTGTGGGACCCCGACCTGTCTCTGGCCATGCGCATCCCTGGCGCCCACGTGGTGTACAGCACCAAGACGGCCACCAACCTTATCTATGACGTTATCGTCTGCGACACCCGCTACCTCACCGCCGAAAACCGCCCCGCGTACCAGCGCTTCGTCAACGGTTGGATGAAGGGCGTAGATGCAGCCAAGGCAGATCCTCGAGCGGCGGTCGAAGCGCTCAAGCAGACTGAAGAGTTCTTCGCGGTGTTGGCGAAGGACGAGGGCGATAAATTCGTCCAAGACCTGTTCGATGGTCTGGTTTGGACCGGCATCGAAGACAACATCCGCATTTTGGGCTTGGCCGGTGGCACGAACCAGTACGAGCGTGTTTACCGCAGGTTCGACGGCATCTATCGCGGTGTCGGCGCCCTCGCAAACCCCAACGCGCCTGTCATCAATCCCCAAGACTCCATCGACTATGGCTTCATCCAGACGCTGATGGAAGCCAACGCAGCGGCCAAGGCCGAAGCCGCCAAGCCCGAGTTTACGTTCTCGGACGACGGGCGTAAGGCCGCGGTCGCCGCGCCGCCCCAGGTCGAGAAGCCGGTTATTATCACCTTCCCGACTGGCGCAGCCGGGCTCAACGAGCGCTCCAAGAAGACCATCAACGACGAGGTGGTGCCCCTCATCGAGAACAACGGCTCGGCCTACTTCCAGGTGTCCGGAAACACCGACTCCACCGGTGGTCGCGCCGGCAATATTCAGCTCTCCAAGAAGAGAGCCGCCAGCGTGGTCAATTACTTGGTCGTTGAATGGGAGTTCGACGCCGCTCGGTTCGAGATTCTCGGAAACGGCCCCGACAAGCCGCTGTGTGACGAGAAGAATCCAGCGTCTTACGAAGAGGGCACCGACCTCGAGATGTGCCGCAAGCTGAACCGCACGGTTCGTGTTGGCGTCAACGCCCGCTAAGGATTTCTCATGTGGAACCCCCATCAGCCCCTGAGCAAGTCCACCCGGTATGGGCTGGCAGGAAGCAGCTATTTGCTGGTCCTGCTGGTGTGGAGTGCCATCGCGTTCTTCGAACTCGCCAGCAGCAACGCGCTTCCCGCCCCGTGGGAGGTGGCGCAGGGTTTCATGGTCTTGGCGTCCTACAACGAGGCCAAGGAGAGCTACCTGCTGGTCGATGCCACCATCGCCTCGGTCACACGAATTGGCCTGGCTACACTGTTGGTCACGTCGATTGGCATCCCCGTGGGCATTTTGATGGGGTCCTCACCAAAGATCAACGCGGTGGTGGGCCCGTTACTCGACCCCTTCCGAAGCGCGCCCATTGTGTCGGTGCTTCCCATTTTGGTCATCTGGATGGGCATCGACGAAGCGCTCAAGGTCGCATTTCTTGTGCTCGGTTCCGTGGTGTACCTGGTGCCCATGACCCGCGACGCCATTGTGGCGGTCCCCCGCGAGGCGTACATCTCCCTGAAAGACCTGGGTGCGACCGACCTCGAGGCCATTCGTCACGGCGTGCTGCCCATGGCCATGCCGCGCATCTGGGACGCGGTCACCGTGGCCGTCTCCATTATGTGGACCTACATCACCGTCGCCGAGTACGTGAACGCCGACTCGGGGCTGGGCCAGCTCATCACCCACGCCAAGCGCTTCAGCGCGATGGACCAAGTCTTCGCGGGTATTTTGGTGATTATTTTGTTGGCGCTGATCACCAATATATCGCTGGTAGCGGCAAAACGGGCCCTGTTCCCGTGGGAGACAGAGTAGGCCATGGCATACGGCATTCAGCTCCAGGGCATTACCCAGTGCTATCCCGATCCATCTGGCGAAGGCGAGATCACCATCATCGAGGGCCTCGATCTTTGCATCGCCGAGCCCAACATCACGATGTTGTTGGGTCCGTCCGGCTCCGGAAAGTCCACCATTCTCAAGATGATGGGCGGCGTGCGGCCGTATGGCGTGGTCACACCGAGCGGGGGCACCGTATCCATCAACGGCGAGCTGTGCACAGGTGAGCACCCCGATGCGGTGATGGTGTTTCAGCACTACTGGAATCGGCCCGACCTCACCATCGCCCAGAACGTCGCGCTGCCATTCCGCCTAGGGCTATGGAAGGGCCGTGTGAGCGAGAACGAGCAGAAGGAACGGGTCACCTGGGCGATGAAGATGTGTGGGCTAGAGCATCGGGCAGACAACCGACCCGCCCAGCTCTCTGGCGGCCAGAATCAGCGGGTCGCCATCGCCCGTGCGCTGGCGTTGAAACCCAAGATTTTGCTCATGGACGAGCCCTTTGGTGCCCTTGATGCGCAGACCCGCAAGGAGATGCAGGCGCTGCTGATTCAGCTGCGCGCCGAGACGGGCTGCCATGTGGTTTTTGTTACCCACGACGTGGAAGAGGCGCTTCTGGTGGGCGATCGCATTGTGGTCTTGTCCACACATCGCCCCAGCGATATCGCGCTGGACTTTAACCTGATCGATCCCAAGCCCCGCGACGATCTGTGGCTACGGTCTACGCGAATCGGCAAGATCGAGACCGAGGTGTTCCGAGCGTTGAGCGGTGAGGGCTCGCCCAAAGACCTCAGGGAGCTCGGCGTTGAGGTGAACCGTTGAGCCACGAAGAAATAAAGGCGGCAAAGCAAGCGTTTGACAGTGCATCTGGTCTGCTCGATGAGCAGATCGGCGACGTAGACTACGTGCGCACCTTGCTGACCGATCGCACCTCCATGCTGGGCGCCGTGGCGGCCGGCGTGCTGGGCACCTTGGTTCTAGGAGGCGGCCTTGTCGCTGGCGCGACGCTGGTGGGCGCGGTGGCGGTGGCGGTCTTTCCGGGCATGACCTATCTGCTGGGTCAGACCCTTCGAGTCATCTTCGTGCCGGGTTCGGTGGGCTACCAATCAGCCGTTAATCTCGCCAAGCGAAAAGAACGTCGCCATCGGACTCAGCAGCTATTGCTCGGCAAGCTGGCCGACCCCCACACGGTCCGCCAAGAGACCCGCGTCGATCCATTTCTC
>JAACDH010000072.1 GCA_009936995.1 Rhodobacterales bacterium | reverse complement strand
TGCCATGGCTGGGCGTCTATTCTGAGGCGTAGAGTTTCAGCACATACGAGCCCGGCGTGTCTCCGTTTTGAGCACGTTCGAAATGAAGGCCAACGCGCTTGGCCACCAGGTCGCTGTTCAAAAGCGGCGTGGCCAAACAGGCCCACAGACGCACCTCTTCGACGGGGAATTGGGTCCGACAAAAGGGCGAGAACTCATCGCACCGCCCATCGAGGAAGTCGGTGAGATCATTCGCCCAGTACGCCTCCTGAGCTTCCGTTTCGCCAGCCTCGACCTCTACAAAGCCCCGCCCATGGAAGCTGAGCACGTAGTCCAATGCCGTCGCTGTCGCCTGACTTCCAAAAAAAACACGCACGCGGTAGGTGCCCTCGTAGCTCGCCAGCAGGTGGAGCACCGGAGGCCGGCCCAACCCGTGTAAGAACGGCAAGAAGCGCTCGTTTAGAAGCGCGAGGATGCGTTCGCGTTGGTCGCTGTCATTCCGTTTGTCGCAACGGAGCGGCGCACATGGCGGCTCGGGAAAGAAGTCTAGTCCGGGGTCAAAGGCGCGGTCCTGGTCGTCGTCGAGCATGACCAGACCAGGCATAGGCGCTCTGGACTGAATGCGTCCGGCGGCGATGGTGTGCACCGCGCCCACGGTGAACGAATCGATGACGTGCTTGCAGCCATTGCGCTCAGACACCGCACGCTCCGCCTGAACCCGGTCGTCGAGGGTCACCGGAAACAAGATGCGCTGCCACTGTGCATCCAGCTCGTGGGGAGCGGTCAGCCCCTGCCCATGCACCAGACGCAGCACATGTTCGCCTTGCCACAGGTCGTCGGGATCGTCGGCGGGTGCGTACAGCTGCTCCACGGCCTCGAACATCTCGACCGTCGCGTGCTCAAGGACGTACGCCCGGTCCTCAGTCGTGGCACAGATCCGGCTCTCCATGGGGCCCGATAGCTCGTTCTCGGTGGTCAGATACACCGCCGATTCAATGCCACGGCCCCGCATCAAGCTGTTCACATAAGCGCGGAAGTTCGGCAGCTCTAGCGACAGACGAGCGTCGGCCTCGACCAGCACCCGCTCGGAGCCGTTGGTGACGACGAGGATCATCACGTCGTCTTCGTTGGTGGGATTGACGCCCACATCGAAGAACCCCAGAACACCCAAGCCTCGAAAAGTGGTGGGTTGGTGAGCGTGGAGCACGAGCACATCGGGATCCCGCAGATGCTTACGGAACAGCGGAATCAGGAACGACAAGCTGACGGGAAGCAGCAGCGTCGGTGGACTGTCCAGCTCGTCCCAAAGACGCACGAGGGTATACGGATCGAGGTGATCGCTATGGGCGTGACTTAAGTAGACGGCGTGGATAGGACCCAGATCGGCCATCTGAAAGCGTAGTCGAGGAAACCGCCCCATCGCATCGCCGGTGGCGTGATCCGAGAGCCACGGGTCGACCAGAATTCGCGTACACTCTACTGTTTTCTCATTTTGGAACGCGAGCAAGATGCAGCTGTGTCCAAGGGCTGTGATCTGCATCCGAACCTCCAACAGGTCCACCGATACCGCTAGACGGAATGGACCTTGAGCTGCCCTGTAGCGCGGGATTGTACGATCCGGCTCTCATGTGGGCCCGCGAGGATGCGGCGGGCCGTTCTCGCAGACAAATGGACAGTCCTGTCTCTACTTCGCCGGACATGAGACACCCACATAAGCATCTGGGCAGAACGCTTCTATGTCAGGTGCGCCAACAACGTCGTCGCTGCCAACTTCCCCAGCTCGTTTGAAGCCAGTGGGCTCGCACCCGTGATGAGGTGCCGGTCGACGCAACAGGTCTTGTCGCCCTTAGTGTTCACGATGTTAGCCCCAAGTTCCGTGAGTTTCTCTCCCAATCGCCAGGGCATATGACCTGGCAGGTAGCCAATCATCGGCGTCTGCTTATCGACTGAGTCGGGGAACACTGCCATGTTGTAGCCACGGTAGAGGAACTCGTGACCGGCCAATGCGGTAGAGAGGAACGAACCCGGTCCGTGACAGAGGCTGATGGTGAACAGATCGTGCTCGTGAGCCCATCGCAAGATCGTGCCTACGTTGGGGTCTTCGGGAATGCCCAACATTGCACCGTGACCGCCGGGCACGAAGATCGCTGCGTACGACTCGATTTCGTCCAGGAATCCATCGACCACGTCCTGAAGGCGTTTTGGGTGGTCGAAGCTGGACTTCAGATCTTCGTAGATACCGACCACTTCTGTATCTCCTCGCGGCATGGCCCACATCTCGAACACCACTGGCTGCCCACTTACGGTCGCGATCTCGAACTCGAAGCCGGCGTTCCTCAAGTGCAGCATGGGCAACAACGCCTCTACGGGATGGTTGCCTGTCGAGAAGTCCTTCCCGTTCTGCATGGTCATGTTCTTCTGTTCCGTGAACACCACCAAGATCTTGGCTCGCTTGCCTTGGTACGCGGCGTACTCAGTGCGCTCGAAGTCGGAGACGTTCGAAGTCGAGAGCTTCAAAGCCAGCCATGAAGGGGAGAAGGATCCATCTGGTTCTTGTTTCGGGGCGATTCCCAGGAGTGACTTGAGCATGTTTGAATTCCTTGTTCGTGTTGGTTTGCTTTCGGGAGCGAGCTCATTTGCACGGCCTACCTAGGCTCGACTTCGAGTTTGGCGATGCATCCGAGGCCTTTCCTGCATTGGAGGGGTTCGGCAACGACAAGGTATGCGGGATTTCCGAAGACGCCTCCGCCACCAGTGGGATAAACTGTCCCATAGGAGAGAACATGATGGACGATGTGAACCAGCTGCGGGTGTTCGTTGAGGTGGCACGACAAGGTGGATTCACCCCAGCAGCACGGGTCCTGGATATGCCCACCTCGACGGTGAGTCGATGGGTGCAGGAGCTGGAAAGTCGTTTGGGCGTGCGATTGCTGCAGCGCACCACCCGTCGGGTACAGCTGACCGAGATCGGCGAGGGCTACTACCAGCGGGGGCTGCTGGCAGTGGCGTCGCTTGACGAGGCTCAGGCGTGGGTAAGAAGTCGAACGGAAGTGCCTCAAGGAACGCTTCGTGTGACCACCTTTCAGCTGTTTGCGGACACGCTGCTCGGACCGGTCCTAGTGTCCTATTTAGAGCAGAATGCCGGCATGTCCGTTCAGGTGATCATCAACGAGCGCGACGTCGACCTGGTCGACGAGCGCATCGATCTAGCGATTCGGATGGGCAGCTTGTCCGATTCCTCACTGGTGGTTCGCAAGCTGGCTGACATTAAGGGCTGGATGGTGGCGAGTCCGGCCTATCTGGCCAAGCATGGAACCCCGACCCATCCCAACGAGCTGGCCCAGCACTCGAATCTGATCTATCGACACGACCTGGAGACCATCACGCTTCCCTTCAAAAGGGGCAAGGAACAGGTCGACGTGTCGCTGCCCAGCCGAGCCGTGGCCAACAGCATCGCGTTGGTCCGGCAGCTCACTCTTGGCGGCATGGGCGTGGGGTTCCTACCCCCGATGCTCGCTCATGATGATGTGGCCGCTGGCCGACTGGTTCGAGTGCTGCAGCAGTGGAACACCATGTCGCTGCCCATGTATGCCGCCTACCCAAGCCGAAGGCACCTCGCCCAGAAGGTTCGCGCCTTCGTGGACCTGCTCGCGGAACGGATCACTTCGGAGTCCGTCCAGGGGACGCAGTCGCGGAATGGCTGATCCTACCGAGGGGGTAATGGCGACGGGCCGCCACGGACCATAGGCACCCACGCGATCAGGGCGGTGTCGAGGCTCTACTCCGGCAACTCCTCCAGTCGCCGCAGCCAGGTCGTGAATCCCGCGTAGACCCAGAGCAGGTCGCCTCCATCGATCTCCCGCCTGACCAACACGTCGCCACCGAACGGACGAAGCTCCAGCACGCCATCGACGAACTCGGCAGACACCTCGATCTCGGCGCAGGTCGCCGCCGCGATGTCGTCTACTCCGTTTTCCAGGGTCCCGTCGGACCGCATGTCGTGGGTCATTCCGCCACCCACGGTCACGACCCGGTTGCCTCACTGCTCGATGCGCTCGACGTGTCCGACCATGTCCCCCTCGTAGCCCTCCCAGATGCCCCGCAGGTCAGCGGCCTCGGGCAACAGCGGCTCGGTGCACGTGGCGAGCACCGGGTCGGGCCATTCCTCTCAGCCGCAGCCGGGTGTATGGGCCACGGGGATGTCGTCCGCGAAGACCTCGCCGTCGTCTTCATCCTCTGCCGATTCCGCACAGCCGGGAGAGGTCGCCATCATCGTGAGTGCGAGCAATGCGGCCAGTGGACTTAGGTGTATCGACACGCGAGGCTGCTTCCGATCAGGCCAGCGTAGCTCAGTCGAGCGATCGGTGGCTCGTTGTGGGCTAGCACCGATCTTGGTGTGGGTGCTTTAGGGATGTGGCGGCGGGCCGCCACGGACCATAGGCACCCACAGTTGGTTCCGGAGGTTCCGGAGCGCGTCAGCCGCCCTCGACCACATCGATCTTCGTACTCGGATTCGGGTCGTCGCCCGGGTCGTGGAAGAACCCAGCAGTCACCGCGATCGATTGCGGCGTGTCCGTAGTGTCCAGACAAACGTGCACGACGTTGTCGGGGTCGTCGTCGGCAAGAGCAATGGGCGTGACCTCGGAGCCCTCACCCAAGGTGACGGCGACCGCCGTGCGCTGTGACTCCCCCAGAGCTGTTCCATCCGGCCCGGACACTCCGCCTTCCCACGTCATCTGGACGACCTGGCGTGTGCCCTCGGGGCATTCCCCGGCAAGCCCCGCTGCGTCGGCGTCGAAGCGCTCGGCAAGGAGCAGGCTTGGCCCCGCTTCGAGGGGCGTGATGGTGTCCGTGCGCAACCCCTGAAGGGGCTCGCCTGCCAGATCCTTGAGCGCACCGACCACCTCCACGGCCCGCGGTGGGGCATCCGGTGTCCCGAAGGTCCCCGCCAACAGCACCGTCCTCAGCTCCAGTGGCTCATCCGCCGGCTGTAGCGTCGCGCACACGGGCGTGACCGCATCCCCCGACTGCGTCTCCACTGAAAACACCGTCGCCGAAACCGTGTCCTCGGCGAGTTGAACGGAGAAGGTCACCGGTATCCCGTCTTCGCCAACGCCCTCCGCCCCACAAAGCAGGGCGACGCCCGCGGGCAACTCATCCAGCCCGTAGTAGGCCGACAGGATGCTGCCGACCGCTGGACCGACCGTCGGCTGCGAGTCGGTGGATTCCTCGCCCGAGCAGCCAGCGAGGAGGCTGACAAGGGGGAGCAACGTATAGGGCTTCATGGGAACCTCGGTGGGTGGACCCATGCATCATTACACCGGAATGTTGAAGATTTGTGGAGCCGTGAGGATTCGGCTCCCGCGAAGGTGAAATGGTGCGTGCTCCATGACTCCCCCACACTTTGCGGCGACAACGGGAGCGGAGGTGGGCGTTCGATGGGTGAGCGTCCCCCAACGCAAACCACTTCCGCCCATGGTCTTTTTGGGCGAGGCGCTGAGGCGGATGGCGTTGTGGGCTAGGAGCAAGGAGGACCGCGAAATTTTGTTCGCAACCGACGCCGCGACAACGCCCACAGCGTCATCCGTCCAGCGCCTCAGCCCAAAAAGTGGCGGCGGGCCGCCACGGACCATAGGCACCCACATGGGGAGCGGGCGATACGTAGCCTCAGAAGGTCGTGTTCGCCGCGTCAGCCTCGAAGCCAAGAGGTTGACAGGTCAGGTCCGGCGTCACTGCTTGAGCAGCGTCGCCAGCACGCTACATCTTCTCCGCGTAGACCACGGGTTCGATGGGCATTGACTGGAGCGTCCGCCCAGTCGGCGTCACATACCGTTCAGCGAGTTCCTTGGAGCCGACGTGCTCCAACACCCGCCAACCGTACCCATCGAGGAAGTCCGGCACGCCCTCGGGATCCATGCCGAAGAGCCAAGTTTGGTCCTTCACGACCAACCTCTCATGAAGCGAGTCGAGGCCGTGAAGGGCCTTACCTTCCATGAAGTCCTTGGAAACGTATGTGAACACCAAGCGGCTACCCGCTGGAGCTTTGGCGAGGAACTCGAAGGTCGAACGGATACCGGGCTCGGTCAGGTATTGGGTGACTGCCTCTAGGATGAAGAAGGTCCTCTTGTCGAGCGCGTAGCCGTGTGATGCCAGCACATCCACCAGGTCTTCGCGGTCAAAGTCGATCGAAACCAGCGTCACATGGGCTGGTACTTGTCCAAGCGCCTTCTCCAGTCCCGACCGCTTGAGGTCGATGTTCTCGGGCTGATCGACCTCCCAGACCGGCACACCTGCCAGAGCAGGAAGCCGGTAGGCAAGAGTATCGGAGCCGGCTCCAAGGTTGACTACCCTCTCGACTTGAGATGCCACGGCCTCAGCGACCTTTTCTTCGATGTAGCGCTTCCGACACGGGAAGAGTGCCACTATACCGGGGTACTTCTTGTCCATCATTCCGAGCATCCAATCCCTGATCCAGGCGGGCCGCATCAGCCACACCATGACCCTCGCGCCGAGGGGCAGGAGCCGACCAGTCAGGTCATCGTCGATCAGGCGAGTGCCCTTAGGGAAGTGTTGCTCGGCGGCAACGAAGAACGCCGGGCCTGCTGCCGTTTCGGCTGCTTTTTTCGTCATCTGAAATCCCTCTGGTGTGGGTGCCATAGGGATATGGCGGCGGGCCGCCACGGACCATAGGCACCCACCTCATAGGGGGTATTCCTTGGGGGAGACACCCAACGAAACCAACTGAAGGTACCCTTCCTAGGCCGCGCTGCTAGCCCCGTCGAAGGTCCGATGAACGTCACCCCCGTTGCCCGCCTATATGGCTAATATGGGCCCGTGTTGGTGTATCGGTAGGGCTTGTCGAAGCTCCAACTCATCGCGAAGGCAAGACTATGGTCGGGCACATCGCAGTCAGGCCCCGGAAGTGGGTCCGGTCCTCCGTCGTCCGGAGCTTCATCAATGATAGGACACCGGTACAGGGTCCCCGAGACCTCGCCTTGTTGGGAGTCGATAACAGAATTATCGTCGCAGTCCTCGCTCTCGATTGGGTCGGAGACCCAGTACCGGTCGGTGTCCCGCCCTGTGTCAACGAAAAATTCCACAAAAGAACTGTCTCCGTCGTAGGCACATTCAAAATTCACGGAAGTGTTGACTTGACTTGGCCCTTCAAAAATGTCCGTGCCCAGTGCCGCCTGCTGGTCTAAGTCGACTCCGGCAAATTTTATCCGGCCAGGGACTTCCCAGTAGGAAAAGCCGAGATCCGTTTTGGGGCCCGGGACGAGCGCCCACGTTCTCTTGTATTGGCTACGCGTCGCGCCAGGCCAATTCGCACTAACCTCGGTTCCGTCGTCGTTGGTGAGCGTAATGGTTACGCCATCTCCGGCACCATAGATCAAGGTCTCTTGGCACCCCGTGAGGGCCAAGAGCGCGAAGAGCGACAATAAGGTGCGGGACATCAACATCTCCAGTGGATTGGGGCCATCGCTGCGACGCTACGCGCCTATAACAAGTGCGGTGGTTTGTCACTCCGCGGCTGGCGCAGTGCCTTCCACTCCTGTGCTGCTTTTACTCGTTTGTGGGTGCTTTAGGGATGTGGCGGCGGGTCATGAGAATCGAACTCACCGGGCAAAATCTCTCGACACGCCCCGACCGGTTTTGAAAACCGGGGCCAGCACCAGCTTAGCGAGACCCGCCACCGATCAACTATGCCGAGCCAACGACACCCGCCACTCAACTCAGGCGAGGAGCGCCTAGTT
>JAACDH010000071.1 GCA_009936995.1 Rhodobacterales bacterium | reverse complement strand
GAACCAGAACCAGAACCAGAACCAGAACCAGAACCAGAACCAGAGCCGCCTCCCCCGGAGCCCGAGGTCGTCGAGTACACCCCCGAAGTGGAAGAACAGACCCAACCCGACCCGAAGCCGGTTCCCCGAGTGGTCCAAGGCCTCACCGCCAACTCCTTTGCCCCCGGCTCTGGCAGCGGCCTAAAGGTTCGTGCCGGCACCACCACCAACACCAAGGCCACCGACGAGACCATGAATCTCGACGACGCCAACGCGTTCGCCACGGTGCCGTTCACGTCGCTTAGCAAGCCACCCAAGGTTCGCTACAAACCAGCATTGGTGGTCCCCGACGAGGTCATCGCCCTCGAATTACAGGGCCGCGTCGAGGTGCTGATGACCATCGGCGCCGACGGAAAAGTGCTCACCATCGAGCTGTTGAGCGGCCTACATCCAGCGGCCGACAAAGCGTGCATAGATGCCATGCGTAAGTCGCGATGGAGAGCGGGTCTCAAGGGCGATACGCCGGTCATCGTTCAGAGCGTTCCGTACAGCTGCCGATTCGAGATGTCCAAGGGATGAGAGCGTTCATGAAACCCATGTGTTCCGCAGCGCTGCTGGCGACCTTGTTCGCCGCCCCCGCGTCGGCCCAGGACGCCCCGAGCGATACCGAAACCGGCGAGACGCTTCCGCTCATTCAGGGGCCGGCTATCGTCCAGTACATCGAAGCTCCCTACCCCGAAGAGGCCCAGAATCTCGGTTTCGAGGCCATCGTGGTGATGGAGATCAGCTTAGATGAAGAGGGGCTGGTTCAAGGCGTCGAGGTCACGGGTCCCGCCGGGCATGGATTCGACGAAGCCGCCGTCGACGCGGTCCTCGAGATGACCTTCTCGCCCGCCCTCACCGAAGAGGGGCCCGTGCCCGTCATTTTCGAGTTCGAGTACGGATTTGTGCTCCAGCCCGCGGAGGTCGAGGAAGGGACCCAAGCGCCGCCCCCGATCAATTTCGAGGGAGACATTCGCGAGATGGGCACCCGCAAGCCCATCGAAGGCGGGCAAGTGGTCATCGAAGGCACCGACCTGGTGGGCACCACCGACGCCGAAGGTCACTACGAGATTCGCGGCGTCCCCCTCGGCGATCAAACCGTCCGACTGCTGCACACGGGCCACGTCGCCACCGAGTCCGTCCTAGAGTTCGTCGACGGCGAAGCCACCGTCGCCCGGCTCTGGCTGCGCTCCGAGGCCTACCGCGACAACGAGGTCGTGGCCGTTTACAATCGCAAAGAAGAAGAGGTCACCCGCCGCACCTTGGTCATCGACGAGATCAAGCGCATCCCGGGAACCTTCGGCGATCCCGTCAAGGTCATCCAGACCCTACCTGGCGCCGCGCGAACGCCCTTCGGCACCGGCCTACTGGTCATCCGAGGCAGCAACCCCGAGGATTCCGGCGTTTACATCGATGGTATCCGCATCCCCATCATCTACCACCTCACAGGTACCACCTCGGTGCTCTCCCCCGAGTTGATCGAGAGCGTAGACTACCTACCCGGCGGGTACGGCGTGCAGTACGGCCGCTCGATGGGCGGCGTGGTCGACATCAAGACACGCACCGACTTCAGCGATCAGGGAAAAGTTGTGTGGGGCACCGACATCCTCGACAGCCAGCTCTATTACGAAGGTAAAATCGGCAAGAAGAAGAAACACGGTCTCGCTGTGGGCGCCCGCCGCTCGTACATCGACGCCTTCTTACCCGCATTCACCAAGGGCTCGGGCTTCATTCTCAAGCCCCGCTATTGGGACTACCAGCTCAAGCACGTGCCGGAGCTCGATAACGGCCGGACCCTGTCCACGTTCATCTATGGCTTCGACGACGTCCTCGAGGTGTCTACGCCCGACGACTTCGCCCAGGGCAGCGACCAAGACACCCAAGGCGACATCAAGACCCAGTACAGCAGCCATCGGGTGTTGATGCAATACCACCAACCCATCGGCGATAAATTCGCGTTCGATATCACTCCTAGCGTGGGTTTCGACGGCAGCTCGCTGGGGCTCGGAGGTGCCTTCTCCCTAGACTCCAGCAACGTGCTCGCCGTGGTGCGCGCCAGTCTGCCGTACACCGCCAACGAACACCTCGAGATCGAGCCGGGCCTCGACATGTGGGCCGCCCAGTGGCAGTTCAAGTTCGTCTCGGCCATCCGAATCACCGACCTAGACGATCCTTTGGCCGAACGAGAGGGTATTTCCTTCGACGGCCGTGGCGACATCTGGAGTCCAGATCCCTACCTTAAAGTGAAGTGGCGACCGCTGTCCGATCCTGACAGGTGGCTGATCATCCCCGGCATTCGCTTCAACACCTTTGCCGTACGCACCGCGGGCGAGGTGGCCGGTGAGTCTACGGGCTACGCGGTCAGCACCAGCGTTGACCCCCGAGTTCTCACTCGATTCCAGGCCCACGACAACGTGGCTCTCAAGGCGGCCTCTGGGTACTACCACCAGCCGCCCCAGCCCAACGAGATGATTGGCGTAGGCGTCCAGGCCGACGTAGGTCACGAGCGCAGCCTCTCCACCTCAGTGGGCTTCGAGCACCGCATCTCCGACGCCCTGCACTACGACGTCGACCTGTTCTACAAGAAAATGGACGACCTCATCTTGTACGACGAATCGTGGACCGGGTTCGGCACAAACCCGTTCTTCAACGGCGGCGACGGTCGCGCCTACGGCATGGAGCTCATCCTTCGCCACGAGCACACCGGCCGTTTCTTCGGCTGGGTCAGCTACACCCTCTCCAAAGCCGCGCGGAAAGACACACCCTTGTGCGACCCCACAGAGGTCAACACCGGCTTCGAGTACTTGGCGGGCACCGGGCCGTGCTGGTACCCCTTCGACTTCGACCAAACACACATCTTCTCGGCCCAAGGCGGCTACGACCTGCCCCTCGATTTCGGTATCTCCGCCCAAGTTCAACTGGTTACCGGCAACCCTGCTTCCGAGTTTAACGCGGGTATCTACGACGTCGACGGCGACTTCTATAATGGCTTCAGCGTCGGCGATTACAACGACGATCGCCTTCCGCCCTTCTTCCAGACCAGCCTCCGCTTCGACCGATTGTGGACGTTTAAGCGCTGGCAGCTGTCGACCTACGTCGATCTGATCAACGTGGTCCGTGGCGTAAACCCCGAGTTCGTCCAGTACAATTACGACTACAGCGAGAGCGCCTACGTGCGCGGCCTGCCGTTCATACCGAACATCGGCCTGGAGGCGAACTTTTGGCTCTAATCCAACCCCTCCGTCCGCCAACCTGGGCCCTGGCGCTGTGCCTGCTGCCCCTCGGTGGTTGTGTCGTCGGCGGCGATAAGTTCCTCCGTCCACGAGATCTCAGCCCCTCGTGGTTGGTGGACCGAACCCGCATTTTGGCCGTGCGCGCCGACCCTCCCGAGATCGCCCCCGGAGAGGTGGCAACTTTCGAGGCCCTAATCCCAGATCCCGACGGCACCGAAGATTTGTCCCGAATTTGGTTTGCCTGCCCACCGACGCTCGACGGGGGGATCGGATTCGGCTGCGAACTGGATCTCGGCGGAACCGACTTCACCGGCACGGGCACAGACGCCATTCCGGAGGGCATGATCGGCTTTGAACCCTTCCTGCCACCGGTGTACCAGGCCCCTGAAGACGTCCTCGATATCATCGTCAACCCCGAACCCGACGAGCAGGCGGCAGCCCGCGCCAAAGGCCTTCAGGTCGTGATCCAGATCTCGGCCATGCCCGCATCGGTCATCGAGGGGACTGGCACCGATATCGACTTCAACGCGCTTGAAATTGGCTACAAGCGACTGGTGGTCAGCGAGGCCTCCCCGCCCAACCGCAACCCGGTCATCGACGAGTTCGTTCTGGACCGAAATCCAGTTATCGAAGGAGCTTTAGTCCACGTCACGGCAGGCCAGACCTACGAACCTGGCATCATCCTGAACGAGGCCGACGTCGAGACCTACGAGTTCCAATACAGCGACGGCACTGTCGAAGAGCGACGCGGAGAGCCCTGGGCTGCTTGGTACAGCAGTGGAGGTGAAATCGCTGAGCCCGTCACGCTGTACGAATACAACGAGACCACATGGATTGCACCAGACGACCCAGGAGAGACCGGTACCTGGTGGGTAGTGGTTCGCGATCGTCGGGGCGGCATGACCTGGGACACCCGAGACTGGGTTGTAGACGAGTAAACGCCAACTCTTCGGAGAGGAGATCTCAATTTATTTGGAACCATCCCGCGGCTTTCCATGTCCCTTTATGCAGGCTTGCAAACACTTGACATTGCATCTGTCTGGCGAGTAAGAAGTCGCTTCGCCTGGAAACCACGACCTATGGCCCATTCACCCCCAATTTATCAGCACCACCTGAAGATCGCCGTGCTAAGGTGCGGCGGCCGCGGACCATAGGTCGGCGGCCAGGATCCCCCGGAGAAGACTGGATGTTTCCGAAATCACAAGCGCAACGGGTACCAGGTGGACTTCGCAGTCCCGTGCCCCTGACGTTGATCGGCCTTATGGCCCTCAATGTCGCTCAACCGGCATTCGCCGCGGATGAGCCCTCCCCTGGTCTAGAAGCCATCGACGAATTCCGTGCGGACCAAAGCGCACGGAACGCGGTCGAGAATCGGTTCTTTTCGAAGAGCGAACGGTTCGAGATCTCGCCGACCATTGGCTACGTGCCCAACAACCCGTTCGCGGTTCGGTATACGGGTGGCGCCATTCTTGG
>JAACDH010000070.1 GCA_009936995.1 Rhodobacterales bacterium | reverse complement strand
TCATCGGCTGGACGACGATGGTCATGTCGGCCGGATACTCGGACAATCGCGTCATGCAAGCCAGCTTGGGCAAGCCATTGACTTCGAGCCCACAAGAGCCGCACTTGCCGGCCTTGCAGTTCCAGCGAACCGCCAAATCGTTGGCGACTTCGGCTTGGGCACGGTGGATGAGGTCGAGCACAACCATGCCCTCCTGCACTTCCACGGTGTATTCCTCGAACTTTCCGCCGTCATTATCGCCGCGCCAGGCGCGGAGAGTGCGCTTAGCCATTGGTCCCCTCCAGTTCTTCGAGGGTTGCGAACCCAATCTTGGCGAGTTCCTCGGGGTTATCCCCGCGGGCCACCCTCTCGACGTTCATCGATCCGTCATCGTTACGCTTGATCACGATGTTGTATTGCCCCCACTCCTCGCGCTCACCTAGGAAATCGACGCGGCTATGAGCGCCCCGACTCTCTTGGCGCAGGCGCGCGGCCGTGGCCACCATCTCGGAGACGGTGAGTAGGGCGTTGAGGTCCATCGCCTCGGCCCAGCCGGGATTATACTGGCTGGAACCGTAAGCCTTGACCGTTTCAGCCTCTTTGCGGAGCGCGTGAATCGCATCGATGCCTTTGGTGAGGCCCTCTTCGTCGCGCCAGATTCCTACCAGGCTGGTGTTGGAGTCCCGGAGCTTGTCGTGAATGACATAGGGGTTGCCACCGCTCTCGCGGTTGAGCGGCGCAATGGCGCGCTTCACGAGCGCCTTGACCTGGTCTTCGTCAATCTTAGGCGTGTCGGGATTGGCGTCGATGAAGGCCTTGGCCCCCACACCGGCCAGACGGCCGAACACCAACAGGTCGGAGAGGCTGTTGCCACCCAGTCGGTTGGCGCCGTGGAGTCCGGCAGCACACTCGCCGCAAGCGAAGAGACCCGGAACGTTCGTCATCTGGCTATCAGCGTCGACGCGGATGCCGCCCATGGCGTAGTGGAACGTAGGTCCAACTTCCATAGGTTGCTTCGTGATATCGACCTCGGCCAGCTCTTTGAACTGGTGGTACATCGCCGGAAGCTTCTTCTTGATGTACTCGGGAGAGCGTCGACTGGCGACATCGAGGTAGGCGCCGCCGTGATCGGAACCACGGCCTTCCTTGACCTCGTTGTAGATGGCACGCGCCACCACGTCGCGGGTGAGCAGCTCAGGCGGACGACGGCTGCCGTCGTCGCCGTCGAGCCACCGTTGGGCTTCTTCGACCGTGTCGGCGGTCTCGGACGCAAACGCCTCGGGGATGTAGTCGAACATAAAGCGGTCGCCCGCTTGGTTCTTGAGGATACCGCCCTCGCCACGAACGCCTTCGGTGACCAGAATACCGGCGACCGATGGAGGCCAGACCATTCCCGTGGGGTGGAACTGGGTAAACTCCATATCCATCATCTCGGCACCGGCTTCGTAGGCGACCGTTTGGCCGTCACCGGTGTACTCCCAGCTGTTGGACGTGATGCGCCAGGCCTTGCCGAAGCCGCCGGTCGCGAAGATGATGGTTTTGGCCTTGAAGACCACGAACCGACCCGCTTCTTTCCAGAGTCCAACCAAGCCAGAGACCCGATCGCCATCCTTGAGGAGGCCGATCATGGTGCACTCCATGTGGACCGAAATTCCGGTGTGCACACCCTTGTCTTGAAGGGTTCGAATGAGCTCTAGGCCAGTGCGGTCGCCGACGTGGGCGAGACGCGGGTAACGGTGACCACCAAAGTTACGCTGGGCAATCTTGCCCTCTTTGGTTCGGTCGAACACCGCGCCCCACTCTTCGAGCTCGCGGACGCGGTCTGGAGCTTGCTTGGCGTGAAGCTCGGCCATCCGCCATTGGTTGAGAAACTTTCCACCGCGCATGGTGTCGCGGAAGTGGATCTTCCAGTTGTCACGGGGATCGACATTGCCGAGCGCCGCCGCAGCCCCTCCTTCAGCCATGACCGTGTGGGCCTTGCCGAGGAGGGACTTGCAGACGATGCCCGTGTCGAGGCCGAGACGAGAACACTCGATGGCAGCGCGAAGACCCGCACCACCCGCGCCGACGATGATCACGTCGTGCTCGATGGTTTGCATTTCAGAGACGTCGAGCGCCATTAGAAGCCCCCTGGCCAGGTGTTGAGGTCTGAGATTGTCCCCATGGAGACCAACCGGATGTACACGTCGCTAATCAGGAACCAGTATAAACTGGTCCAAGCGAACTTCATGTGGTGTTGGTTAAGCCAGGAAACGCCGTTCCAAGCCCTGTGTTGCAGCTGGGAGCCACCGTCACAAGAGAAGCAGTTCAAGCGACCGCCAACCAAGTGGCGCCACGCGTGGCAGCCCAAGGTGTAGCAAGTCAGTAAGATGGCGTTGCCCATCAGCAGAATGCTGCCCACGCCCACGCCGAACTGGCCCTCGTGGAAGAAGCTGCCGAAGCCCTCAATGAACAAGAAGGGCAGGAAGCAGATGGCCAGGTACAGCGTATACCGGTGAAGATTCTGAAGAACCAGAAGGCCGGTTTCACCTTGGTAATTGTGCGGAACCGGGCCCACAGCACACCCAGGCGGCATGCCGAAGAAAGACCGGTAGTACGCCTTGCGGTAGTAGTAGCAGCTTCCACGGAAAACCACGGGTGCCAGTACGATCACGAAGTTCGGACTGGGCGGTATGAAGCTTGGCCACCAAGACGGCCAAGTTCCGAACAGCGCGTGGCTGACGTCGGCCGAACCCGGTTGGGTTGGATCGACGAAGAGCAGCGGAGCATACGCAGGTGAAATATACGGTCCAACTGCGTAATACTGGGCTTGCCAGCCCGCCCAAGTCAGGTACACGGCGAAGAAGCTGAGTCCCGCCACCGTGAGGGCGGGACCTATCCACCAGTTGTCTGTGCGGTTTGTGGCCGCGTATCCGTGGACATGTCCACCGACAGGGGTTTTCGCCATGGTTGCTCCTCGGCTGATCCGTCTAGACTACATATCCCAGGCGGAGTGAAGAATAATGTTTCAGCACTATGATTTTCAACCGCCTCGTAGAAAGGACCGGCGAGGGCCCTCTTGCGAAAGGGGATCTCCAAGGGGAGTAGCGGTACTGCGACCTGACCGGGCTTACTTAGGACAAGAAGCCTTTGACTGCGTCCGCCATATCCGTCTTCTCCCACGGGAATTGATCGCGGCCGAAGTGGCCGTGAGCAGCAGTGGCCCGATAGATGGGACGGAGCAGGTCCAGGTGTTGGATGATCTGCTGGGGCTTGAGGCCGAACAGCTCGCGAACACATGCGGTGAGTTGCTCGTCGCTGACCTTGCCAGTTCCGTAGGACTCGACCATCACGCTGACCGGGTCGGCTACGCCGATGGCGTACGCCATTTGGACTGAAGCGCGATCGCAGAAGCCGGATGCAACCAGGTTCTTAGCGACGTAGCGGCCCATGTATGCGGCAGAGCGGTCGACCTTCGTGGGGTCTTTGCCCGAGAAGGCGCCACCACCGTGGGAGCCGTGGCCACCGTAGGTGTCGACGATGATCTTACGACCAGTAAGGCCAGCGTCGCCCATGCGTCCGCCAATCACAAAACGCCCGGTAGGGTTGACGAAGTAGCGGGTGTGCTCGTCGAGAAGCTCGGCGGGGATAGTGTTCTTGATGACGTGCTCAAGAATGCCGTCGCAGAGGTCTTCGTGACTGACGCTCTCGGAGTGCTGAGAGGACACGACCACGGCGTCGACGCGAGCGGGCTTGCCGTCACGGTACTCGATAGTGACCTGGGTCTTGCCATCGGGACGAAGGAAGTCGAGGGTGCCATCTCGGCGGGCGGCAGAAAGAGATTCGGTGAGGCGGTGCGAATAGTAGATGCTGGCCGGCATCAGCGCCGCAGTCTCGGTGCACGCGTAACCAAACATCATGCCTTGATCACCAGCGCCTTGCTCGCCGTGCAGGCCAGCGCCTTCGTCGACGCCCTGGGCGATGTCGGGGCTCTGCTGTTCGACAGCCACCATGACGGCGCAGGTGTTGCCATCGAAGCCCATCTCGGAGTCCGTGTAGCCGATGTCTCGGACGACATCGCGGACGATGCCCGGATAGTCGACTTGCGCGCGAGAAGTAATCTCGCCAGCCAACAACACAAAGCCCGTCTTGACTGCGGTCTCGCAGGCAACACGGCAAGTGGGGTCGCCCGCAAGGTGTGCGTCGAGGATGGCATCGGACACATTGTCACAGAGCTTATCCGGGTGGCCCTCGGTGACAGATTCTGATGTGAACAGGTAGTTCTGAAGCGCCATAGAGCGATTCCTCCGGCGGGAATATCGGACCGGACAGCATGACCGGCTCTTTAGCAGCGCCTTCTATCACATAAACTCAAAACGGGCACCCAACGGATTCGACTCCGGTGAATACCCGGGCGGGTTCGCCCCTTTTTGGCGAGTACTTATTCGGTGGAAGGCCTAGGCCTCAGCTTCGTCCACGAAGCCGTCGGCGTCTTCCTTAGGTTGACGTCTACCATCAGCACGCCGCTCTTTGGAACGACGAAGCTGAGTTTCGGCGGTATGGAACAACTGGTCGAGCGCGGTACGCAGATCGTTATGCTCCGCGGTAACCTTGTTGGTCTCACCATTATGACGCAATACAAGTTCCAGTATCGCGTTTCCGTGTTCCACATCGACGACCAAATTGGCCTCCGCTGCGTCATCTAAGAAACGCTCCAACTTCTTGAACAGCGCGGTTGCACGCTGACGGATTTCGTCACGAGGACGAATATTCTTGAAGCTGACTTCCAGGTGCATGTTCTCTCCGGGTATGCGGCAGTGCCGCGGTTTGACGTTGCTTAGAACATCTGCTTTCTCCGTGAGGAGGGCAGAATACCCATAGCTTCTCGGTACTTGGCGACCGTCCGTCGCGCGACATTGATGCCGTCAGCTTTGAGGCTGTTGGCGATCGCCTGGTCGGACATTGGTTTTTTTGCATTCTCGTGCGACACCATTCCTTTGATCTTCGACTTGATCGCCATAGCCGCCATGTCCCCGCCGGAGTCTTGACGAACTGCGGCGCTGAAGAAGTACTTCAACTCAAAGGTGCCGTGAGCAGTGTGGACGTATTTGTTGGTGGTGACCCTCGACACCGTACTCATGTGCACACCAACGTCATCGGCTACGTCTTGCAGCACCAACGGGCGCAGTCGATCGGCGCCGTGGTCGAAGAAGTCATGCTGGAACTTGAGGATACTCTCCATCACCCGGCGAATGGTCTTTCGTCGTTTATTGATGGACTTGATGAGGAATTCGGCGCCGCGGAGTTTGTCGAGGAGGTAATCTTTGTCCTCCTTGCCCGCCTTCTGCAGAATCTTTTGGTAGTACTTACTGATGCGAAGATCGGGCATGCCATCTTCGCTCTGTGTGACGAACCAGTCTCCATTCCGGCTCACGACATGGATGTCGGGGGTGATGTATCGAGGCTCGTCGAGTGTGAAACCTCGGCCGGGCAAAGGCTCGAGGTCCTGAATCATCTTGTGGTACTCGATCACATCTTCGATATCGAGTTCGAGATCGCGGGCAATCGCCTGGTAGTTGCGCCGCTCTAGGTTGTGCAGGTGCCCGCCCAGAATGCGCACGAAGTTGTCGTCCTCGGGGAAGGTCACCCTCGCCTGGATGATCAGACACTCGGAGAGATCTGCAGCTCCACAGCCGATGGGGTCGAGGCCCTGAACAAGCTCTAGGGCTTCGGCCACCACCGTTTCGTCGACGTTGGCGTCTCGCATGATGTCTTCGTGAGACAAGATTAGATAACCGCGATGATCGAGGTTCTGAACAATGATATCGGCTGCCCTGCCCTCGTCCTCACCGCACTTGGTCATGGTGAGTTGGAAGGCCAGATGCTCGGCTAGAGACTCGCCGTACGTGAGATTTGTCTCGATGGGAGGAAGATCGTCGTAGATGGTTCCACCGGACATGCTGGGCATGCGGGGACCATCGTCCATGTTCGCCAGGAATTTTTCCCAGTCGATGTTTCCCTCGTCTCCGTTGTTCTGCTCGATGACATCGCGCTGCTCATCGGCAACTCTGTCGCGCAGATCACGCTCGCCATCGCCTTCACCATCGTTCGCGGTGTCGGGGACCTCTTCGAGCGTTGGGTTCTCAAGGATTGCGTCCTGCACATGTGCAACCATCTCCATGTGGTTGTACTGAAGCAGTTTAATCGCCTGCTGAAGCCTGGGCGTCATCACCAGGCTTTGCGTCATCTTCGCTTCTAAGCGGAGATTGAGACCCATCAGCTCCTCGAGTTGGTAGAGTTCAGACGCCCACACAATGATACAGAGATCGCGAGCATTTCAACGCGTCCTTCATGGACGACGTTGTATTCTAGTCCTTTGAAACGCCAGCTTTCGACCACCGCCTCATCACACAATAATAATATAAGCCGAGGCTACGACCTGTAAAGCGCCTTCAGCAAAAATCGTGCCCAAGATATCGAGACCGAGCCCCTGGATGGTCCCGTACCTCTAGAGATGTGCCCTTGATCCCCACAACACCAGCCTCGATGAGCATCGCTCGATCGCAGAGGTCGAGCGCCTCCTTTACTGCGTGGTCGGTGAGCACAACCCCCACTCCGGTAGCCGCGACGGCGCGAACGATGCCTGCGAATTGGCTTCGCTGTTGAGGATCGACTCCCGCGAACGGTTCGTCCAACAACACGACCGAGGGATTCAGCGCAACGCACCGTGCCAGCTCAAGCCGACGACGCTCTCCCCCTGACAATGCGCCCGCCATCACGCTGCCCTTCCCCACTAGAGCGAACCGCTCCAACGCAGCATCGACGTCGAGCCCCACACGCATGCCGGCCACCATCTCCAGATGGTCCCTTACACACACCGAAGGCAGGACGCTCGCATGCTGGGGTAACCATCCGAGCCCAGCGGCTGCGCGACGGTGTAACGGCCACGAAGTCACCTCCGTATCACTCAGCCAAATTGCCCCTTCATCCGGTCTTAGAACACCGCATAACACCTTGAAAAGAGTAGACTTTCCGGCACCGTTGGGCCCCAGGAGCGCTACGATTTCACCGGCGGCAACATTGATGTTGACACCGCCCAACGCGGTCAGGTCGCCATATCGTTTGACCAACCCCTGGGCGCGCAGCGCAGACTTAGTCACGACGCCCCACTGCCGCTTCGTCCAGCACTAGCGTGCAGCGCGTGCATTCCAGTCGCCCGTCGTCAAGCCACAGCACGATGGTGTCGCCCCGCATCTGATTTCCACCTTCTGCAAGGGTCGCATTTCCAGTCAGCGTGAATCTCCCGGTTTCACCGTCTAGAACACCGCGGTCCGCATTCGCAATACGGTCGTCTTTAGATACAACAACGCGTCCTGTGGCCAACGCCCGATCGACGCGGTCGTCCACCCAAAATACGTCGAGTAGATCGGTCTGGAGCGTAAACGGTCCGCGAGTGACCACTACCTGGCCCTCGAACTGCGCCGTACCTTTGTCCAGGTCCCACGATGACTTGTCGCCGGAGATCTCCAACGCCGGAGCTCCGGCCGCCGTCGCCTTTACGGCTACGCCATGCCCACCACCGTTGTCATCGAGCCAGGCTCCGGCGAGATGCAGCTCGAGTTGATCTCCGACTTCAACAGTCACCTGTCGTAGAGGAGGTCCATCCGTGTCCACTGTGAGGGCCACGGAGCTACACCCGTATAGAAATAGTGCCGGGAGTACACGCATCACGCCTCGGGCGTAACCGACCCCATGGCCTCTACTCCTTCGGTCACGACCATCGAGACAATCGCGCTCTTGCCGCGCACACGCTTCTGCTCGGCGACCGCCTTAATGTAGCTGGAGAATATCGGATGCGGATCGAGGGGCCGACTCTTGAACTCGGGATGGAACTGGCATCCCAGGAACCACGGGTGTTCGTCGAGTTCAACCACTTCCGCCAAGACCCGGTCGGGAGACACTCCGCTGATGACCATGCCAGCATCGGTGATGCGCTGGTGGTATTCAGGGTTCATCTCGAGGCGGTGACGGTGACGCTCTTGGATCTGAGCTTCGCCATAGATGCGACGAGCCAGGGTACCCTCGGCTAAATCGCACGGGAAAGCGCCAAGACGCATGGTGCCGCCCTTGTCGACCACGTGACGCTGCTCATCCATGAAGTCGATGACCGGATGCGTTGGGTCGCTGTCGAACTCGCGCGACATCGCCCCATCGAGCCCAGCCTTGGACCGCGCGTACTCGACAACCGCCAGCTGCATACCCAAGCAGATGCCAAAGAACGGAATGTCATTCTCGCGGGCGTAGCGGATCGCGGCGATCTTCCCCTCGGTGCCACGGGAGCCAAAACCACCGGGAACCAGGATACCGTCTACATGCGCGAGACCAGGATTCGGATTTTGGGTGTCGAGTTTCTCGCTGTCGATGAGCTCGAGATCGACGCGAACGCTGTGCGCCAAGCCGCCGTGGTAGAGCGCCTCGTTCAGACTCTTATAGGTGTCCGAGAAGTTGACGTACTTGCCGACGATGCCGATTTTAACACTGGTCGCTGGATTCTTCTGGCGCGCGACGAGGTCCGTCCAACGATCGAGGTGGGCCTTGGCCGCCCAGATGCCGAGCTTCTCGCAGACCCGGTCGTCGACCCCCTCTTTAGAGAGCGCCTGTGGCAGCTCGTAGATGTGGTCGACGTCTTGAACGGGGATGACATCTTGCTCGGCCAGGTTGCAGAACAAGGCGATTTTCTGCCGCATCTCTCGGGGGAGCTCGCGGTCACAACGACAGAACAACAGATCGGGCTGGATACCCAAAGAGCGAAGCTCGCGAACGGAGTGCTGGGTGGGCTTAGTCTTGAGCTCGCCTGCAGTGCGCACGTAGGGAATCAGCGTCAGGTGAATGCACAGCACGTTCTCGGGTCCGACATCGGTGCGGAACTGACGAATCGCCTCGAGGAATGGAAGTCCTTCGATATCGCCAACGGTACCGCCGACCTCGACGATGGCGACGTCACAGTCTTCTGCCGCAGAGTGGATGCGGGATTTGATCTCGTTGGTGATGTGCGGAATGACTTGAACCGTGCGGCCCAGGTACTCCCCTCGACGCTCGCGCTCGATAACCGACCGGTACACGAGCCCGGTAGTGAAGTTGTTCCGTTGCGACATACGAGTGTTGGTGAACCGCTCGTAGTGTCCAAGGTCGAGATCGGTCTCGGCGCCGTCGTCGGTGACAAAAACCTCGCCATGCTGATGGGGTGACATCGTGCCGGGATCGACGTTGATGTACGGGTCCATTTTAAGCAGCGTCACGCGAAGACCACGGGCCTCGAGTACTGCTGCCATGGCTGCGGCAGACAGCCCCTTGCCAAGCGAAGAGAGCACGCCACCGGTGATGAAGATGAACTTTTGCCGCATGCTGTGACCCCCGAACTGGATTCGGCTAACGATTTAGCCCGTAACTAACGTGGCGACGGCCCCGCGTACACTCAGGGATCTCGAAGGGACGGGACCCGAAGCTCTCCACTCGCAAACCTCGATCTCAGAGCATGTAGCTGTTCTGCCGTGTCGATAGCAGTTGGCCTGCCTGGCACACAAGCCACGGCGATCCGCATGCCGTGGTCCATCCAGGCCAGCTGTTCTAGCTGCTCGGACCGGCAACGTGGAGAAATCGGCGCCTGCGCGGCGCGGTACAGCGCCTCGGGCCGGAAGCCGTAGAGCCCGACATGATGTCGATGTGAAGTATTTGTGCGGGGCTGTCGGCTGAAGTCGGTGGCGAGCCCCTCCTCGGACACCCACACCTTGACCAGCGATGGGTCCGCAGGAACACCGTTGTATGGGGCACAGGCGGTGATCACGTCCACGCCCAAGAGCGAGCGACCGAGCATCGGCGCCAACGAATCAGAACCGATGAGCGGTTGATCCCCTTGCACATTGACGATGAGATCTGGCGGCGGACCCAGCCTAGACGCGGCCTCTGCAACGCGGTGGGTGCCGCTCGGCTGCGGTCCGGTGACCACCCCCTCTCCACACCATCGGGTGATCTCGGCGGCGATTCTGGAATCGTCGGTGGCCACAATCACGCGCTCGAACAAGCCGGTCGCGACC
>JAACDH010000481.1 GCA_009936995.1 Rhodobacterales bacterium | reverse complement strand
TTCAGTTCACCCGAGCCGCAGATGGCGCCACCCTCAACCTAGGCAGCGTGATCGCCACCGTGGGCACCGAAGACGTGGGCGTCGACTACGACACCGCGACCGGCCAGATCAGCCTATCCCTCACCGGCCTGCTGCCCGGTAAACACTCGATCCGAATTGAAGTTCAGGACGCCACCGGCCGCGCCACCGAGAACGGCGAGGTCTTCGTGCCGCTGTGGGTCGAGGACGTGCCCTTCGACTGGGCCGACGGCCTGATGTACTTCGTGTTCACCGACCGGTTCAGGGACGGCGGCGACGACGGCTTTGGTCCCAACGCCGGCACCATTGACGGCACCGACTGGATGGGCGGCGACCTGGTGGGCGCCAAAGCCGCGCTCGACGAGGGCTACTTCGACGAGCTGGGCGTACGCAGCATCTGGCTGTCCCCCGTGTACGACAACCCCGAGGGCTCGTTCGGCGGCAGCTTCAACAACCAGTACACCGGCTACCACGGCTACTGGCCCGTCGGTGGCCGCTCGGTCGAAGACCGCTGGGGCGCCAATGGCGTCTCGGGCGACCAAGCGCTGCGGGAGTTCATCGACACCGCCCACGAGCACGGCATCCGCATTCTATTAGACAGCGTGCTCAACCATGTGCACCAAGATCACGAGTACATCACCGAACACCCCGAGTGGTTCGGTGCCGCCCCCTGCGCGTGCACGTCCGACCCCGGCGAGTGCAACTGGGACAGCAACCCCATCGGCTGCTGGTTCACCGACTACCTGCCCGATCTGGACTACCGTCAGCCGGCGCTGGTCGAGCAGACGCTGGCCGACGCCGAGTGGTGGGTACAAACCTACGACGTTGACGGCTTTAGGGTCGACGCCGCCAAGCACATGGACCACGTCATCCTCCGCAGCCTGCGCCTGCGTATGGCCGAGCGTTACGAGGCGCCAGGTGGACCCGAGTTCTACCTGGTGGGCGAGACGTTTGTGGGCGCGGGCGGCCAGTGGACCATCAACGACTACGTCGCCCCCTACGAGCTGTCCGGCCAGTACGACTTCCCGCTGCTGTACCCCATTCGCGGCATCGGAACCGGCGCTGGCTTTCGGCCCCTGGCCAACGAGGTTCAAACCTCCACCGACGTGTACGGCGACGCCATTCACCGGATGTCGGTCTTCTTGGGTAACCACGACGTCGGACGCTACGTCACCGACATGACCGGCTGCGACGGCTACGACCCGTACACCACGCTGTTCAACTACTGCCCCGACGTGCTGATGGACGGCTCCAGCTCGTCCATGACTGGACAGGAGTGGGATCTGGTGAACGCCATGGCCATGTCCTTCGCCTTCGTCACCACCCAGCCGGGTCCTCCCCTCCTCTACTACGGCGACGAGATTGGTCTCGCGGGCGCTGGTGATCCCGACAACCGTCGCCTCATGCCCTGGGGATCCCGCTCCATGGCCCAGCAGACGCTGTTTGATCGCGTCACCGCCCTCGCACAGGTCCGACGCGGCAATCGCGCCCTCCAGCGCGGCGACCGCACCGAGCTGTGGGTCGACGACGACCTGTACGTGTACAGCCGAATCGACGGCGTGGATGCTGCGATCGTCGCCCTACACATCGGCAACAGCACTCGAAACGAAGCCATCCCGATTCCCACAGCGCTGGGACTCGAAGGCGTGGCATTCACGGATACCTTGGCCGGTAATCGCAGCGCCACGGTTTCTGGCGACTCACTCAACATCACCCTCGACCCTTGGGAGTACGTCATCTTCACCCAGTGATCGATGTCGCACCCTTGACGCAACCCACCCTGCCGGCTATTTCGCGCCGGTTCAAACACTTAAGAAGGAGACCCTCATGAAGGTCGCCAACTCGCTCCGCGCGCTCAAGAAGCGTCACAAGGATTGCCAGATCGTTCGACGCCGTGGTCGCGTGTACGTCATCTGCAAGAGCAACCCCCGATTCAAGGCCCGCCAGGGCTCCGCGAAGAAAAAGTAATTCTTCTCTCGCGATAGCATTATCGGGATGACACAATTCCTGGGATGACACAACTCCTCCCAATCTATCTTCAGCTGCCACCCGAACAGGGTGGTATTCGCTTCGGTCCGTTTACAAACCACGTTAATGTGGGATCGGACACAAAGCGGTGTCAGCTGGTGCTTGACGGCCGTCACGGCATCTTCCCGACGCATGCAATGGCGTCGCAGGTATCTCCGGGCGTCCTCAGCGTTCAAGCAGCAGGGCCTCAGTGTCAGTTATTTGTGGTGCCCTACGGACAGGCTCACCCCTGGCCCGTCAAGGCACCGGTGCAAGTCAAGAACGGCGACACCCTCATCTTCGGTACCCCTCAAGGGCCCCGGTTCACCGTGATGGTCGACGACAGCGCACTCAAGTCCGCCCAAGATCTCTTCGCAGAGGGCAAGTCCAAGGGTGGCGAAGCGGGCTTTATGCATGCCGCCAGCGCGTTCACCGACAAGATCTTCGGGGCCCCCGAGTCTAGTGGAATCAAGGGTGAGGTCCATCGACGCGCTCAATCCGAGATGCTGCGAAAGAGCCCATTCCGAGAGATTTATGGGATGTGGACGCGCATCAAGCACGGCAGCCTGACCAGCCCGCGAACGGTTGTGGCCATCCTCTTTGCCCTGTTCAGCCTAGTCCTCACTGGCGGCATGACCTGCAGCGGTATTTTGGCTGTCATCGCACGAGTTGTTTGGAGTTAGCGGCGCAGGCCAACAACGGGATAACAGGTCGCCATGAAGCAATCACTCTTGTGCCTCGCCCTGTTGACTGCGTGCGGCAGCACCGATGCAAACAAAGTTCCTAGCGCCAAGCCGGTGCTAGAACAGGCCAAAGCCCCGCCCGAAGTGGTAGACGAGCAGCTGGTGGCCAACGAGTGGACCGGCGAGCTCAAGGGCCACGCCAGCACCGTCACCTTGGCCCACAGTACCGGCGTGTACGACATCGACGCGTTCGAGGCCAGTCTCGACGGTGTAGGCGCGGTCTCGGCCCCCGGGGCCGCCGCGAAAGTCAACATCACCTGGTACGACGCCCGCGACGCCTGCGAGCACGCCGGAAAGCGTCTGTGCTCCGAAGAGGAGTGGCTCATCGCCTGCACCGGTGCCTCCCCCATCGACCGCGACCGCGACACCCGGTTCTCCGACGACCCCATTCAAGGACGTGCCTACCCCTACGGTATGGCCC
>JAACDH010000003.1 GCA_009936995.1 Rhodobacterales bacterium | reverse complement strand
TTACCCCCACGTAGCAACGCCCCTCCCACAGATCGAGCGGCAGCGCCTCGGGCACAAGTTTTCGCATCTGATCTGGGTCCACTTCCCAGTGGAGGAACAGAAAGTCCAGCCAGCTCTGGTTCATTACCCAAGGCCCCGATGGCAGGGGCCAGGGGCGGTGGTCGACAATGTCGGTGACGGCCATGAAACAACTTCCCAACGGAGTACCCGACTTTGGTGGGCACTGGTTCGAGGTTAATCTAGCGGCTCAAGGAGGTGTCGATGTCGGATATCGGTGATCTGATGACAAGCAAAGTGATTTCGTGTCAGCCGCATACACCGGTTGAGACCGCCATCCGGACCCTCATCGAACGTCGAATCAGCGGTGCGCCTGTGGTCGACGACACGAACGCTATCCTGGGCGTGGTCTCCGAGGCGGATCTGCTGTCTCTGTTTTGGGAAGACGCGGGTACCGTGGGCGAAATTATGACCCCAAACCCTGTCTCATTCCCGGTAGATGGACCGTTGGCAGATGTGGTGGATAGCCTGATGTCCAACAGCTTTCGCCGGGTGCTGATTCACGACGGCAAGGGCAAGTTGGTTGGTTTGGTCAGCCGCGCGGACATGATGCCCGCGGTGCTCGACGCGTTGATGGATCGACGTAAGGCCTGAGCGCCGTTTCGGTCGTGAGGGTCGATGAACCCGTCAGTCGCCGGCACTAACCGACCAACGCCAACAACACGCCCGCTGCAACCGCGCTGCCCAACACACCGGCCACATTTGGACCCATGGCGTGCATTAGCAGGTAGTTGGTGGGGTTCGCCTCTTGGCCGACCTTGTTCACCACCCGCGCGGCCATGGGCACGGCTGACACACCGGCGGCACCGATGAGCGGGTTGATGGGGTCTTTGGAGACGAGGTTCATTAGCTTGGCCAGCAACACGCCGGATGCGGTGCCCATGGCGAAGGCGATGAGGCCGAGGGCGAGGATGCCGAGGGTCTCGGCAGAGAGGAATTTATCGGCGGCCAACTTGGAGCCGACAGCCAGGCCGAGCAAGATGGTGACCACGTTGATTAGGTCGTTGCGGGCGGTGTTGGCCAGGCGATCGACCACCCCGGACTCCGACATCAGGTTGCCGAACATCAGCGCGCCCACCAAAGGCGTGGCCTCGGGTAGCAAGAAGAGGCAGAGCAGGAAGACCATGATTGGAAACGCGATCTTCTCGACCTTTTTGACCGGTCGGAGCTGCGTCATGGTGATTTTACGCTCGGCCTCGGTGGTGAGCAGTCGCATAATCGGCGGCTGAATAATGGGGACCAAGGCCATGTAGCTGTAGGCGGCGACCGCGATGGCGCCGAGGAGGTCCGGGGCCAAACGTGAGGCGAGGAAGATGGCGGTGGGTCCATCTGCGCCGCCGATGATGCCGATGGCAGCCGCGTCTTGGATGCTGAAGTTGACCATATCTGTGGCGTCGGACAGGGCCAGGGCACCGATGAGCGTGGCGAAGATGCCCACCTGAGCAGCGGCGCCGAGCAGGGCTGTCTTTGGGTTGGAGATCAGCGGTCCAAAGTCGGTGAGCGCGCCGACCCCCATGAAGATGAGCAGCGGGAACAGCCCGTTCGAAACGCCCATATGGTACAGAATCCCTAGGAATCCATTGGCCTCGGCGATGCCCGCGCCGGGTGCGTTGGCCATCAGGCCACCAAAACCGATGGGCAGCAGGAGCAAGGGCTCGAACTCTTTGGCGATGGCCAGCCAGATGAGGCCCAAGCAGATGGCAATCATCAGCGCTTGTCCGGGGACGAGCGTTGCGAATCCGGTGGCGGCGGCCAGGTCGTAAAAGGCGTCCACGGGGCCCCTACGCTACCGTGACCAGCGGATCGCCCGCGGCCACTTGTTGTCCTGCTGAGACCAGGACTTCGTGGATGGTGCCCGCCTTGGGGGCGGCGATGGGAATCTCCATCTTCAGGGCCTCGAGGATGACCACGGTGTCGCCCGCTTGGATAACGTCGCCCGGTGATACTACGATCTTCCAGACTTTACCTGGCATCTCGGCGTTGACGGGCTCGCCAGAGCCGGTGGATTCCGCTGGGGAAGCGCCGGAGCCAGCGCCCTCGTTGACTTCGAAGTTGTAGCGTTTGCCGTTGATCACCGCGTGACCGTCTTCCATTTTTACGTCGTAGTGGGTGCCATTGACGTTGACTTGGTAGGCGTCGGCGGCTGCACTTGCGACCTTTGCCGGCGCTTCGGCGACGTTCTTACGCACGCCCGAGGTGGCCTCTCCCTTCAGGAAGGTGATGCCCTTATCGCCGAGGGCCGCAGCGATGAACACGTTCTCGTCGTGGGTGGGTAGGTTGTTGTCTTTGAGGAGCTTGATGGCGACGGGGATGCCCTTGGTTGGGTCGTTGTCGTTGATCAGCCTGGGATTATCGGTGGTGGGCGCGCGTCCCAGTTGCTCAGCGGCTAAGGCGATGAGCTCGGCGTCGGGGTTGACCGGCGTCTTGCCGAAGTAGCCGAGGAGCATCTTGCCGTAGCCGTCGGCGATGCGCTTCCAGGGCCCGAACATCACGTTGTTGAACGCCTGTTGGAAGTAGAACTGCGACACCGGAGTGACCGAGGTGCCAAAGCCGCCTCGCCGGACGACTTCGCCCATTGCGTCGATGATCTCGGGGAACTTGTGCAGCATCCCGTTGTCGCGGAGCATCTGCGTATTGGCGGTGAGCGCGCCGCCTGGCATGGGCGAGAAGGGGATGAGGGGCTCGACCGCGAGGGCCTCGGGCGGCATGAAGTAGTCTTTCATGCAGTCCTTGAAGACCTCTTCGGCCTTCAGGACCTTTTGGATGTCTACGCCCAAGTCGTACTCGGTGCCCCGGAGCGCGTGCCACATGGTGACGAAGTCCGGCTGGCCGGTGCCGCCCGAGCAGGGAGCCAGGCCCAGATCGATGCCGTTGGCGCCACCATCGAGGGCCGCCTTGTACGTCATGACGCTGATGCCGGCGGTCTCGTGGGTGTGTACTCGCAGGTGAACGTCTTCGCCCAGTAGCGCTCGGGCAGCTTTGATGGTGTCGTACACTTTGGACGGCACCACGGTTCCCGAGGCATCTTTGAAGCAGACGGAATCGAAGGGCAGTCCCGAGTCGAGGATCTGCCGCAGGATGCTGAGGTAGAATTCGGGGGAATGGGCCGCCATTGCGGTTTCGCCGTCATAGTAGGTGCCCTCGGCGCCTGGCGGCAGCTCCATTAGAGTGACCACGACTTCGTGCTTTAGACCCGCGTTGGTGATGCACTCGCCCGAGTACGACAGGTTGCGCACGTCGTTGAGGGCATCGAAGTTCCGGATGGTGGTCATCCCGTGCTTCTTGAACATCTTTGCGTGCAGATCGATGACGTCGCTGGATTGGCTGTCGAGCCCGACCACGTTCACGCCACGGGCGAGCGTTTGCAGGTTGGCGTCGGGGCCCGCCGCGACCCGAAAGGCGTCCATCATGTCGAAGGCGTCTTCTTGGCAGTAGAGGTACAGGGCTTGATATCGAGCGCCTCCGCCGGCCTCGAAGTGCGTAAATCCGGCGTCCCGGGCGGCCTCGACGGCGGGAATGAAGTCGGGGGTGAAGACGCGAGCACCAAAGACAGATTGAAATCCATCTCGGAAGCCAGTATTCATCACGGAAACATGTTTCTTGGCCAAGAATTAGCTCCGGTGGTGGGCTGCGATGGCAGCGAGGACGACAGCGATCTCGGGGTCGCTAGAGGTAGTGGACGACGGTGACAGGGCTCGTCGTGTGGGCTCCGGTTCGGGGAAGAGATGTGCAAATCGGTCGAAAAATGCGGCGCTGATTTGAATGGCGATCACTAACAGACTCAGAAAACTGAATACTGTGGTCATGCCGACCGCCATGAGGCGGAAGCCCTCTTCCATTCTGGGACCCCTAGGAACCGTGAACAGGCATTATCCACGCGGAGAGATCGTCATACAAACGCTGTGCACCACGCCGGGATCGAACGCGGGATGAAACACGCAAGGATCCTACTGCTATCGCTGTTTGCGTGTGGGCCGTCGGCAGTCGAAACCACGGGTCCTTTGCAGGACGTGGAACTGACGTGTACGGTGCAGGCCAACAATGTGCTGCGATACGACTGTAGCGCGGTCCTAGACAATCCATCGCCGCTGACCGTCTCCATTTGGGAAGGCCGCACCCTGCTGCGTAGGCAACCCGCGTTCGACGTGTCGTTGAACCACAGCTTTGTCGCCTATGGCATGCCCCCAGAAGCGGGGATCCAGATTTCGGTAGAATCCGACGACGGTCATACGGGACTTGTCGCGGTGCAGACTGGTCCATTGCCCGACACCTTCACTGCGGATGTCCGAGTAACCGGAGCGGCAAGCTTGCCCTACCTACTCACTCTCGACCCCTGTGCCGACGGTGGCGCCCTGTTGGTGATGGACCCGAAGGGACGGGTTCACTGGTACGAACACTTGGGCGATGCGGTGTTTTCGGGTGCCGGAGGTCCGATCGACGCGTTTGCCCTCACCGATCGCGGATCCGTGCTCGTGGTGACCGGCAAGAGTCGCCTGCGCGAGCTTACTTTTCAGGGTGATGTACGCACGGATTTAAGCCTCGAGAACGGCGATTTCCCACGATATTTGCACCACGACCTGCACTGGTCCGACGACTATCTCTATGCCTTAAACGCCGAAGTTCACGACATCGATGGCACCCAGATTGTGGTGGACGGCGTGACTGTATTTGACCGAGACTTCGCGGTGGTGGCCGAGTTCGACTTGCTCGATCACGGAGCGCCCCAGGCGAGCGGTGCGCTGTTCTCGGCGTATTGGGCCACGGTCTTCCCTAACTCCGAGGACTGGTCTCATGGCAATAGCGTCCGACGGGAGGGCGACTCCTTGTTGCTAAGTTTCCGGGCCCTCGACGCCATCTTCGATGTGGTGGCCGATCCGCTCGATCCGAACTTTGGCGAGGTGAATTCCATTCTTACGGGCACAGACCCTTCTCCGTTCGCGTCGGACTTCACCTGGGTTGATGGCCCCCTCGGACAGGGCTTTGCCGGACAACATCACGTCTCGATGGCCGCCGACGGTACGCTGGTGGTGTTCGACAACAGCGAAGTCGGACCCGTTTCCTCGGGAATCCGGGTGGCGTTGGGCGGTGGTCAGGCAGAGCTTGTTCAGCGATGGGACTTCAATCGCATGTGCCCGGTCCAGGGAGCGGTGTTTCCGATGGAGGGTGGCGCGTTGTTGACCTGTGGCGACGGGCGCTTTGCGACTTGGATGGACGACGACTCTATTCAATCCTGGCGAATGACGTTTGAGTGCCCGGACGGCGTGCAGGGTCCGCTTAGCCGGGTTGTGCCTCTGTTCTCCTTCTGACAGGCAGAGGGATGCGACAAGAAGTGCTCGACCGCAACGCGTCTAAACGGTGTGGGCTTGCGATTCGGTCCGATGATGATGTCGCGCTCCACTTCGGAACGGCGATGGATGTGACGACTTTGCTTTCCGTGGTGCTCGACGCACCGCGATAGTGTGCCGGAGCGGGTTGACCCGGTGGCCTCGAACCCATAGGAGAGGGAGCCAAAGGGAGCGTCACTTGGATCAGCTACTGCAACGCAAGAACGCCGTGTTCGCCGTCATCGCGGTGCTCGGCACGCTCATGGATCAGGCGAGCAAGGCTTGGGTCATCGCGAACGTCGAGCTTCATCGTGGCGAAATCATGCTTATCGATGGTTTCATGTCGATTGTGCACGAGCAGAACCACGGCGCTGCATTTAGCAGTTTCGAGGGTTACCAAGGCCTGTTCTTCGTGTTTACCGTGATTGCGGTGGGCGTCTTGGTTGATCTACAGCGGCGACTTCCTAACGAAGCGCTATACATGTCGGCCACGTTGGGCATGATTCTCTCAGGTGCCTTGGGCAACTTCATCGACCGGATAAGGTTTGCCTACGTCACCGACTTCATTCGCGTGTTCACCGACCATCCACCCCTTCGAGATTGGCTGATTGCCCGTGTTGGAACTGACACGTACCCCATCTTCAACATCGCGGACGCCGCCATCTTGGTGGGCGTTGTTCTGTTCTTGTTGCACAGCGCGTTCAACGAAGACGAAGACGAGAAGACCGAAGACGTGGCTGAGCCCGCCACGAGCTAAACATTACGAGCTGCCTGCCCAATACGGGCTCTCGGGTTCAGATTCGGATTCGCTCTCTTGGGCGACCAGCGCGTGGACGATATCCACCAGCCGTGCCACGGGCGGTCCGAGCTCGACGACCTTTCCGGGCATCAACAGGTGGGCCTGACGCTCT
>JAACDH010000480.1 GCA_009936995.1 Rhodobacterales bacterium | reverse complement strand
TGGGCATTCGGTAGCCATCTTCCGGCGGTGGGGCGATAGTTTGGGAGCCGTGCAGTCCCTCGACGGAGACGGAGACCCCCGCCGCCGCCAGCCGGTTGAGGGCGGATTCTGGTGCGAGGATGCGGCTCTGCCCGTCGGATGTCCCGTGATCCAGCGTAAATCCGAGCGTTAAACTCAGCTGACGTGCGGTCGCTGGATTGACGTGCAGTACGGCTTCGTACATGGGTTCGGGCGGCGTGCCGGCCACCGCAATGCAGGCAAAGCTCAGCCCGAACAAGACGGCGGTGATAGATTCCGCCGCGATGCGTACTCTGACCTTCAATCGCGTGCTGGGCTCAGGCGCCATGGGAACCGTTTATCACGCGGAGTTACGCGTGCCCCATGGCTTTGCCCGACAATGTGCCGTCAAGGTGATGCGAGGACGTTCGCCCGAACAAGAACACTTCCGAGCTCGAATGCGCGATGAGGCCCGTCTGCTGGGCATGTTGCAAGACGAGCAGGTGCTGGGAGTGCTCGAATTAACCACCGTGAATGGCCGTGATTGCGTGGTTATGGAGTACGTGGATGGGATTGATCTCGGCGATCTAATTCGCGAGCGCACGTTGCCTCCAAAGGCACTGGCCGAGCTTGGCGCCGACATTGCGGGCGCCTTGTACCGGGCCCACACAGCCAAACACCCCAGCACGGGCGAACCGCTCAACGTCATCCACCGCGACATCAAACCCGCCAACGTGATGATCACCTCCCGTGGCGGTGTCCGCCTGCTGGACTTTGGTGTCGCGCGGGCCAAGTTCGACTCCCGAGAGAGCAAAACTCATGGCCTTGTCCTGGGCACGCTAAATTACTTCCCGCCCGAGGTTCTGATTGGCGGAGAACCTACCTTTGCGGTTGATATATACGGTCTTGGACTCACTCTTTGGGAGTGCGCCACTGGTAAGGACTGGGGAAGTCCGAAGGTGAAGCCCAAGGGCTTTCAGCGTCGCGTGGATCAACGCCTGGCCGAGATCGAAGACGTCTATGGCCCGTTAGTCAAGGCGCTGCGCGCGGCGCTGGCTTGGGATCCAAACGACCGTCCCGACGGCGACGCCTTCGAGAGAATGCTGCTGGAAGCAGCGGAGCAAGGCAGCGGAGTGGGGCTTCGTGCCTGGGCCCGAAAGGTCGTGCCGACCATCATCGAGAACCGGGTGGTCAAGGTCGAAGACGACGAGAGGGTTGGGCAGACGCTCTCTCTCGACACAGGCGATGGGCCCAAGCCGCTCGAGCTCATTGCGCCGCCTGTGCGCACCGCTAACGGACCCGAGGTCATGACCTACAACGATCTCGCGCCGCCGTCGGCCGTGAATCGCTCGGCCGCGCCCAAGCTCGCTCAGCCCCGGGCGGTCGAATCCCCGGTCGCCGTGACACCTGCAGCGCCCGGTGGCTATCGTCCGCTATTCATTCTTGGAGTGGCTGTTGCCGTCGGCACCCTGCTTGGACTCTTGATGGCCGTATTTTTGATCCTCGTAGTGCTGCTCTACCAGTTCTTCGGATAGTCGGCGACCCAATCTTAGTCCGAGATGGTAGGCATCCAGAATGCGTGGGCCGACAAGCCAAGCGTAGCAAGCGCGCTTTCGTACCGCTCGTCGACGGGAATGCGAAACAGCAGAGATGCGTTGCAGTCGGTCCACAGCCAGCCGCCCAGCTCGATCTCTTTGTCGAGCTGACCGGGGCCCCAGCCCGCGTAGCCCAGGCAGAGAATAAGTGGCGCTCTTTCGGCAAGAAGGCGGACAAGTGCGTCTTGGGACCGGGTGATGTTGATTCCGCTCGGCAGGCTCCAGCCCTCTTCGTCTGTGACGCTGCCAGAGGTAATGACCGTTCCGGACGCACTCTCGACGGGACCACCCCAGGCGATCTGCGACTCCTCGTAATCGGGAACGTCGATGTTGTCGTCGAGCTCTAGTACCTGGGACAGTTGGTGATCGAGACCGCGATTTACGACAACGCCAATGGCTCCGTCCTCGTCGAAGTGCCAAACCAACACCACCGTTTTCTCGAAGACGGGGTCTTGCATTTGGGGCGAGGCGATGAGAATCGTGGCCTGCAATCGGATGTCCTAGCTGGGTACTTGCAATTCGAGCGCGCGGACATACTCCGCTTCGCCTTCACCGCGAATCATCTCAGCGCTGACGATGACTTCAGCCAAACCTTCGATGGAAGGGACCTCGTACATCACATTGAGCATGACGGTTTCGATACTGGCGCGAAGTCCACGGGCGCCGCTCTTGCGGTCTTGTGCCTTCTCGGCGATGGCGCGGATGGCCTCTTTGGAGAACGTAAGCTTCACCTTCTCGAACTTGAACAACTTTTGGTACTGCTTGATCAGCGCATTCTTCGGCTCGGTGAGCACATGGACCAAGTCGTCGACCGACAGGGGATCCATGATGGCCTGCACTGGCAGACGTCCGATGAACTCGGGGATGAGCCCAAATTTTTCGAGATCTTCAGTAGTGGTTCGACGCAGTAGGGCACGGCGGCGTTCGATCTCGTCGTTTTCATCGGTCTTTGTGGATTTGTCTTCACGAGAGCAGCCCACAGAACGACGGCCAATACGCTGTTCGATCAACCGGTCGAGCCCTTCGAAGCTGCCGCCTACGATGAACAGGATGTTGGTGGTGTCGATTTGCACGTGCTCTTGGTTCGGAAGGCGCTTGTTGCCCCGGACCTGGATGTTGGCGACGGTTCCTTCGAGGATCTTTAGCAGCGCCTGCTGCACACCCTCGCCCGACACATCGCGGCTAACCGACGAGGTGAAGTTCTTCTTGGTGAGCTTGTCGATTTCGTCGACGTAGACGATGCCCCGCTGAGTGCGCTCGAGGTTGCTGCCGGACTGTTGGTACAGGGACAACACGATGTTCTCGACATCTTCACCGACATAGCCAGCCTCGGTAAGGGTGGTGGCGTCGGTGATGACGAACGGGACGTCGAGAAAGCGCGCGAGCGTCTGAGCCATGAGCGTCTTGCCGGTGCCCGTAGGACCGATGAGTAAGACGTTGCTCTTTTGGATTTCGACGTCGCCTTCTTCGGCGTTTGCATTGCTTTCTAGACGCTTGTAGTGATTGTAGACAGCAACCGAGAGCTTGCGTTTAGCGGTCTCTTGGCCCACCACGTACAGGTCGAGGAAGGTCTTAATCTTTGCCGGTGAGGGCACCCCCGAGTTGCCCCAAGCGACTGGCTTCTGCTGGGAGTTCTCCCGGATGATGTCTAGGCACAGGCGAATGCACTCCGAGCAGATGTACACGTTCGGACCGGCGATGATCTTGTCGACCTCACGCTGTGGCTTGTGACAGAAACTACAGCTCAGACCATTTGGATTACTGTACTTGCCCATAGGCTCCTCTGGGTAGGCCCAGTTCTCAATCCCTATAGGGACTATAGCAGCGCTACGCACTCCGGCAACGCCCCTATCAACACATTATGATCTGTTCTTTGCATGAACAGCCCTAAAGAGTACCATTCAGGCCAATGGCTGACGACTACTATTCTCTGCTGGACGTTCCTCGGGACGCCACCTCTCAAGACATCAAACGGTCCTTCCGAAAGCTCGCTCGGGAGTGCCATCCCGACGTGGCTGGAGATTCGCCAGCGGCGGTGGAGCGGTTTCGAGACATCCGGAAGGCGTACGAGACGCTTCTCGATCCGGTCACGCGCGCTCGCCACGACCGGCGAGGGCAGCGACCTCGGCACAAAGGGGGATCGTTTTTTGATGCGATGTACAAACGCACAGGTCAGGCCGCAGAGGCGCGTCGAACGGGCAACGGTGAGCATAGACAACGGCGCGGTGCACAACAGTCCTCGCGCGATCTCGGCCTAGACGATCTGATGGGCGGACTTGGCGGACGTCCGCGCGCAACGAACGAGCGCACCACCCGAGATGGCCCGGCGTCCGCTCCAGGCCGGGATGTGCATGTCGAGGTTGATGTACCCAAGACGATCGCCCTCCGCGGAGGATCGGTCACCGTCACCTACTTCCGCATGCGACGGTCCGACAGCTGGACACCGCGCAGCCGCGACCCGGGCTTGGTGCGTATCGAAGAGATTGCCGAGATCCGCATTCTGCCGGGTACCGAGGATTGCACACTGCTCACCGAGCATGGCTTGGGCGACTATGGTCCGTGGGGCGGGGCAGCGGGAGATCTTCAGGTGCGCATTCGCCTTGTGGGGACCGTCGAAGAGGCCAGTCCGAACCCGGTCAGCTCGGCGCTGAGGGTAGATATTGGTGTCAGTGAAGCCATGTTGGGCGGCCGAATCGTGGTCGACACCCCCCAGGGGCCGGTGCGCATGACTGTGCCGCCGGGAACGTGTTCTCACGCGCGAATGCGGCTGAGCGGCAAGGGAACACCAGATGACCAAGGGCAGCCGACCGATCTGTACGTTGAGTTCCGAATCATGGTGCCCAAGCCCCTCGACGCCAAATCGCGCCAATTGATCGAAGAATTTTTGGCGTTAAACCCTAATTAAATAGATACGATTAGTGCCACATTGTCTCGGGCAAGTTCGACCTGAGCGCTGGGCGACCCAGTGAGGGCGTTGCGAACCTCGGCCGGTGCGCGTACGGGTAGGCCGTTTACCCGACGAACGGTGTCGCCGATCACGATGCCAGCCCGTTCGGCCCGGGAACGCGGCCGAACGGCGACGACGATTCCGCCGCTACCGGGATGGGAGCGAAGCGTCATGCCGCCGATGACCACCGGCTGCTCTGCCCAGTCGCCGAGCACGACGTCTACGACCACCACCGCTCCGTCGCGGAGCAGGCGGACGCTGATGGTCTCGCCGCCGGGAAGGTGGTCGAGGAGGGCGGTGAGGTCGGTTCGGGTGATCACAGACTCGCCAGCCACGGCGGACAAGGCATCGCCGGGAAGGATGCCCGCGCGATCGGCGGGGCTGCTGGCGACCACATCGGCGACGAGAAGGCCGCCCTCGGACGGGTGAGCACGCAGTCCGAGGAATGCGCGGCTGATGTGGGTACCTGTGCGCAAGGCGGGGAGGTCGGCCAGCAGGACCTCGACGGGGACGCCGAACGCGATGCCTTGGCCTTGGGTGTGGGTGCCGGCAAGTACGGCTACGACTTGACCTTGGGTGTCGAAGACCGGGCCCCCAGAGTTTCCGGGGTTCAGGGGGATGGAGAGCTGGACAAAGTCGACACGAGGTCCGTCAGCGGACTGTTCTAGGCGCCGATCGAGGTGGGCGACGACGCCGGTAGACAGGGAGTGCCCGAGCCCGAATGGGTTTCCGATGGCGGCGACCTCGGCACCGACACGGAGGCTGCGGCTTTGTCCGAGGGATGCGGGGGTGAGGTTGCCGTCGATGACTTTGAGCAGGGCGAGATCGGTGCGGGCGTCGGTGCCGAGCACGCGGGCAGACCAGATGCGCCCCGTGGCGTCTCTCAGCTGGACTTGTTCGGCCCCCATGACCAGGTGGCGAGCGGTCAGGACCTCGTCATCGGAGATGGCGAAGCCAGTGCCGAGGCGTGGCGGCGACTCGGAGGCCTCGACCAGCAACACGGTCGGCGCGGTTTGGTCGAAAATCTGCACCCAATCGGCGGGAGATGCCGATTGTGGTGTGCGCCGGACTTGGCCAAGACCGACGCCCAAGCCGAGGCCGAGGATGACCGAGACGGTGAGCGCGACGATGGGGTAGCGATGAACTGTGCTTCTCACGGTTAAACTGTACCTCGGCCTGGGTTACGCTGTGGACTCACCTAGGCGTACCCATGGACCTGCCGGCTCCTTTCGGCAAGTACGAACTGATAAAGCGAATCGCTACAGGCGGAATGGCCGAGGTTTATCTAGCCCGTTCGTTTGGCGTAGCGGGCTTCGAGAAACGCCTAGTTATCAAGCGAATCCGTCCTGAGTCCGCCGACGACCCACGCTTCGTCAAGATGTTCATCAACGAGGCCAAGATTGGTGTGCATCTGAATCACCCCAACGTGGTGCAGGTGTACGAACTGGGGCGCGTCGGGCCCATGTACTACATCGCCATGGAGCATCTGCATGGGCAAGATCTCACCCGGCTGGTAAAGACTTTGCGCGCAGAGGAACGCCGGCTTCCGATACCGGTGGCTTGCTACGTGGTAGCCGAGATCTGCCGCGGATTGGCCTATGCCCATGGTCGTCAGGGAACCAACGGCTCTTTGCTGGGCTTGGTCCACCAGGATGTGTCGCCGCACAACATCTTGGTCACCTACGAGGGCGCCGTGAAGCTCGTCGATTTCGGGATTGCTCGGTTGATGAACACGGCGGAGGCCGACAACCGCACCGGAAATTCCAAGGGCAGGCCAGGGGGCGGGAAGTATGCCTATATGAGCCCAGAACAGGCCATAGGTGGCGTGGTCGATCACCGCACCGATGTGTTTTCCGCCGGCATCGTGCTTTGGGAGCTGTTGGTGGGCCATCGGCTGTTTCGGCACCAAGATCCCAGCAAGAAGCTGGCGCTTGTCCAAGACGCAGTAATTCCCGACCCCGCCGACGAGGGCATCGAGCTCGACCCTGAACTCTGGGCGATCATCCAGAAGGCGCTTACCAAAGACGTGGACCAGCGGTACGCGTCTGCGACCCTGTTTGAAGAGGACCTTCGAGCCTGGTTGTTCGAGGCCCGTCACCGCGTTGGCCGGAATCAAGTGGCCGAGTGGATGGCCGACGCATTTCCGGGCCAAGCGGGTGGCGGCGTTAACGAGTTCCAGCTGCAGCGGATGGTGGCCGATGTTGAGCGTCTCGACGCTGGAGATCGAACGCATTCCATCGCCCACCCGGGTCGCGGATCCTCCGAAGAGAGCAGCCTGCCGGGTCGATTGCCGATGGCCGTGGGCGAACGAAAGACTGTGGCCGTGGTGATGATCGACGTAGACGGACTCACCGACCTGTCCACCCGTATCGAACCCGAGCAGCTGTTCATGCGCCACTACCAGCTGCTGCGTTGGTGTCGGCGAATCGTCGACCGATACTCGGGCCGGGTTCAGTCTGTCGTCGACGACCACATCACCCTGTTCTTCGGCGTCCCGCGCACACGGGTTGGCGATGTGGTGAACGCCATCGAGTGCGCCATGGAGCTTCAGCGCCGGGTGGGAGAGCTCCGCGAGGTGGGCCTGGGCGTCGAATTGGCCTTGGGCATTCACCAGGGTGAAGTCACCGTGAGCCAGGTCACTCCACACAAGGTGCGCTACGTGGCTCGCGGCGACACCACCCGACTGGCTCGACGGTTGTCTGCGGCGGCAGATCACGCCCAGATCGTGGTCTCCGAGCGCATCTCCGAGGCCGCCCGTGGCGCGTTCTCGTTCCGACGCGGACCGGCGCTACCCAGCCGCAGCGGAAAGGCGCCGATCGCCTCGCTCATCGTCGAGGGGAGGCCAACGGGCTTGCGGATCGCCGGCCGGGGTCCATGGATTCGGCGTGGCGGCGAGCTGAATATCCTTCGTGGAGGTTTGGTGCTGTTGGCACGCGGAACCGGCGCCGCGGTGGTCATTCATGGGCCGATGGGAACCGGTAAGTCCCGTCTGGTCCACGAGATCCACGAGCTGGCCAACAAACGAGGCCTTCCGTTCTACGCGGCCCGTTGCCCGTCCCGCGAAGCCCGCCACCCCATGCACGTGTTCGCCGACCTGCTTCGGCAGGTATTGGGCGTGCCGTCCGATGCCCCGCTCGAACGGACGCTTCGCCACGTTGAGCGGCTCAGTCAACTGGGACTCAACCAACGCGATCTACAAGCCATTGGCGCGATATTTGGAGCCCGGACCCAACACGCGCCGAGCGAACCCGAACTCTGGCAGGCCCTCGAGGCTTGCTTCAAGGGGCTGGCCCGCGAGTCTCCGTTCATCGTGGCGCTGGACAATGTGCACGAGTTTGGCACCGAACCAACCCAGCGATTGTCACGGTTAATTAAAGACACGCGACCGGTTTCTTTGATGTGGTTGCTGACCTATCGCGGCGTTCCTGGGCGCATCCTGTCTCAGGTGGCGCGGCCGGTCGATCTGTCAATTCTCAAGTACAAAGTACAGTCGAAGTTGGTGGCGAGCTTGTTGGGCGTTCGCGATGTCGGCAAGTCGCTTATCCGGCTTGTGGTCGAGAATAGCGAAGGAAATCCGCTGTATATCCAAGAGGTTCTCAAGTACCTCATGGAGCACGGCCATATCGAGATCGAGGAGGGTTACGCGCGGCTGTCGGACGCGGGCACAGTGTTGCGTCTGCCCAACTCTCTCGCGGCGCTCATCGGTGCGCGAATCGACGAACTCGATAGCGGGTCAAAGGGTGCACTACAGCTGGCTTCGGTGCTGGGGCGAACCTTCCACATCGGTCTACTGGCAGAGGCCGCGGGTCTCGAGGACGCGGGACAGCTGGTGGGCATCCTGTCGACGCACGGACTGGTTCAGAGCGTGGGCGACGATCGCTGGAGATTCGTCTCCGACATGATCTTCCGGGCCGTTAAGCGGGGAATCCTCGGGGTTCAGCTGCGGGACTACCATCGCCTGATCACGGGAGCGATCGAGTCGTTACACAAAGACAATCTGGACGATTGGCAACAAGATCTCGCGGTTCATTGCGCGGGTGCCGACCGCCCGGTCGATGCCGCTCGCTACGCGCTCAAAGCGGGGAGAGCCGAAGAAGCGGAAGGTCGTGTCGGCCGGGCCGGTCACTGGTATCAGGTGGGACTGGCGGCCTTGGCTGCCGCAGAGCGCTCTCCCGACACCTGGGAGGCACGGACGCAGGGCGAGGCTACCTTACGGTTAGAGCTCGGTCGCACCCGCCTCGACCTCGGCGAGCTGTCGGCCGGTCTGCACGAGATTCAGCTCGCCCTCGACATCAGCGCCGACGCGGGCCTTCCGTGGATCGAGGTTCGAGCCCATCTTGAGCTTGGGAAGAGCTACCTTCAGCAGAGCAAGTTTATGTTGGCGGGCGCTCATATTAGTCAGACAAGGGCGCTGTTGCGCATCGAGAAAGACCGGGAGCTGGAGCAGGAATCCCTGGAAGTGGCGGCCCGGTTGGCGTTCGAGCAGGGCAAAAACCAGGAAGCCGAAGATCTGTGGCACCAAGCGCTGAAGAAGGCCCGCGGGGATGTCGCTGCGACCGCACGCTGCCAGATTGGCTTGGCCAATCGTTACCTTCGTTCCGGTAATTACGTGCAGGCCCGACCCCTCCTCAAGCGTGGGCTGGCGTCGGCCCGAAGGGCGCGTGACCCCATCTTAGAGGGGCGGGTGCTGAACAACATCGGCTTAATGCACTCGTGGAGCGGAGAATACGCCGAAGCGCTCACGTACTACCGCAAGGCGTTGGAGGTGCGTCAGGGCATGGGCTATCGCCGTGGGGTTGTGGTCAATCACCACAACGTCGGCGATACCCACTTGGCCCTCGGAGACTGGGCTCGGGCCTGGGTTTCGTTCGAGCGTAGCCGCGAGCTGGCGGCCGAGATGGGCTGGGAAGGCGGCGTGGTGCTCAACGAGGTGTATCTGGCGTTCATCGCCGCTACCCGTGGACAATCCGACGAGACGCCCATTCTGGAGGCCACCGAGCGGGCCCGAAAGTTGGGTGACCCCGACGTGACCACCGCCGGAAGCTGGCTCGCAGGTCGCTATCTGGCCGGGGTGGGGCGGAAGGTTGCCGCCGTGAAGCTGTTCCAGCAGGGCCTCCAGGACGCGCGGAAGTGGAACCTGAACCCAATGCTGAAGGTCATTGACGACGCCCTCGCGAGTCTAGAGGTGACCCAAGAGATGACGTTGGAGCTGGACGACGATTAGCGTACTCAATGGTCCAGTCGCAGCCCCAATTACCCCGACCCAAGCGGCCACAGCGCATCCGTTAGAGTTTGGCGGGCTCTAGCGCGATTGCGAGCACTTCATGGACCGTCTCCACGAAGTGGAAGGTGACTTCGTTCCGAAGCTCGGCGGGCAGATCGTCGAGATCGGTGGCGTTGCGTTTGGGCAGCAGGATTGTGCGTACGCCCGCCTGGCGTGCGGCCAGGACCTTCTCTTTCACGCCGCCAACCGGAAGCACCTTGCCACGAAGGGTGATCTCGCCGCTCATGGCCACTTGATGCTTCACACATCGACCGGTGACGACGCTGGCGAGGGCTGTGACCATGGTCACGCCGGCGCTGGGGCCGTCTTTGGGAATCGCCCCGGCTGGAACGTGGAGGTGGAACTCGTTGTCGAAGGCGGTTGCCGGGACACCGTAGTCGAGCGCGTGGGTTCGCAACCAGCTCATGGCGGCCTCGACCGATTCCTTCATGACTTCGCCCAAAGACCCGGTGAGCTTCAGCCCATATTTACCCGGCATCTTGGTGGCTTCGATGAAGAGGATGTCGCCGCCATCGGGGGTCCACGCCAACCCAATGACCACGCCCGGCTGGTCGACCCGTTCGGCCAGCTCTTGGAAGTACTTGGTGGGACCCAGGTAACGGGGCAAATTGCGAGGACTCAGGCGAACCCGCTTCAGCCGACCCTCGACCACCTGCCGGGCCACTTTTCGGTGCACCTTTGCGAGGGTTCGCTCCAGCTCGCGCAGTCCGGCTTCGCGGGTGTAGTCGCGGATGAGATGGCGCAGCGCATCGTCGGGGATGGTCGGCGCGCGACCGGTGAGCCCGTGCTCCAACACGGTCTTTGGGATGACGAAACGTCTGGCGATCTGCACCTTCTCCTCTTCGGTGTAGCCGGAGATCTCGATGACCTCCAGGCGGTCCAACAGCGCCGGTGGAATGGTGGCCATGACGTTGGCGGTGCCGATGAATAGCACCTGGGAGAGGTCGACCGGAAGGTCGACATAGTGATCGTTGAACGTACTATTTTGAGCGGGGTCTAGGACCTCGAGCAACGCGCTAGCGGGGTCGCCGCGGTAGTCGTTACCGACCTTGTCCAACTCGTCGAGCAACAGGACGGGGTTCCGGGTTCCGGCCCGGATCATCGCGCGGATGATGCGCCCGGGCAGCGAGCCCACATAGGTGCGGCGGTGGCCACGGACTTCAGTCTCGTCCTTGATGCCTCCGAGGGAGATGCGGGCGAACTTGCGTCCCAACGCGTCGGCAATGGATCGTCCAAGGGAGGTCTTGCCGACGCCGGGCGGGCCGACGAAGCACAGGATGGGCCCCTTAGAGTCGGGCTTGAGCTGGCGGACGGCGAGGTACTCGAGCACGCGCTCCTTGACCTTTTCGAGGCCGAAATGGTCGCGGTCGAGAACGTTGAGGGCGGTGGTCAGGTTGGTGGTGTCGGGGGTGGAGGTAGACCAAGGGATGTCGCACAGGGTCTCGAGCCAGGCTCGCAGCACTGAGTACTCTGCGGATTCGGTGTGCATCCGCCGAAGCCGTTCGGCCTCGCGAAGGGCTTCTTTTTGGTTGGCTTCGGTCATGCCCAGCTCGAGGATTCGCCTCTGGAACTTGTCTGCGTCTGCCTCGGCACCGACCGCCTCGCCCATCTCTTCGCGGATGGCCTTCAGCCGCTCTTTGAGGTGATAGTTCCGCTGGCTCTTGTCCATGGCCGCGTTGACGGTGGCGTTGACTTCGGTTGCGATACGCTGCTGGGTGATGGCTACGGCGGTGAGCTGAATCACCAGCTCCAAGCGCTCGATTGGGTTTTGGGCTTCGAGCACACGTACCCGGTCGTGGATAGGCATGTTGATGGGGGACGCCGCTTGATCCGCGAGGCGAAGCACGTCCTCTTCACCGGTTCCCAGGTGCACTTGGTCGGTCGAGGGGATACCTTGATTGGTTAGGTACTTCCCGAACATCTCGGCGAGCTGGCGCCCCTGGGCCATCAGGGTGACCCCATCTTCGATGCTCTCGTCGAGGGCCCGGGTGTCGAGCATGGTCATGCCGTCTTCGATCTTCAGCGCGCCGACGCCAATACGGGTGATGCCCTCGACCAGCACTCGAATACTGCCGTCTGGCAACCGAGACAAGCGCAGCACATGCGCCAACACGCCGGTATTCGACAGCTGCGCTTGAAGCGGATCTTCGACGTCTTCGTCTCGCTGGAAGCACAGCGCCAACGGTCCACCAGACTCGGCCTGGGCCTCGATGGCTTTGACGGACGTGGGGCGTCCCACCTCCAGAACGCGAATGATTCCCGGCAATAGGAGCAGTCCGCGGACGGGCAGGGCGGGGAGGATGTGCATGCGGTCTCCGATACGTCGAGCGGCCGCAGTTAACCCAGTCACTGGTTGAATGTCAGGGCTCGTTGGGGTCTAGGAGCTGGATGTCCTCTTCGGCGATCTGATCCGGCAGCGGGGCAAAGCCTAAGGGGTTCATCTGCGAGAGACGCTGGTGATCTCGGACGTAGGATTCCCAACCGCGCAACCTACTCTTTCGCTCTTCGCCTTCGCGGAACCTAAGCATGCCCATGTAGTTTTCGCGCCACCACTGCCAGAAGTCCTTTTGGTAGATGAGGCCGTCGATTAGGAGTCGATAGAACTCGGTGGTGAAGGACTTACCGGTGATCCAGTCTTTACAGGTCCAGCCGCCCTTGCCGTCCCAGACCACATAGTGACTGCTAGAGAATGTCCACGAGCCGGTGTTTACGTACAGCCCGTTGCCCGAGGGAACGAGGCCGGGCAGGTGAGAGTGTCCGCAGATGACCACGTCCCACTCGGGGGAGGCCGCGTCGCGCATGGCGGGCCGGAAGATAGCCATGGGGTCGCCCATGTTGCCCTGGGCCCAGTAGTCCAGATAGTCCTGTAGGACCTTTGCGCTCCAGGGGCGGCCGATGGTGGCCATGACGCTGGCGTACGCGTACACGCCGAGGGCGAGTTTGTGGGCGAGCCAGAACATCAGGCGGTTGCCGAACGTGTAGAACTCTCCTAGGGGGATACGAAGCCAGGTGCCCAGATATCGCTCGAACAGGTGATGGATCGTGGTGGACCATTGGTGGCCGTGGCCCAGGGCGTCCATCAGGTAGGGATCGTACTGCCAGCCGTGTACGCACAGGATTCGGTCGCCGATGACCAGCTCGTCACAGACCCGGAAACTCAGGATCTCTTGGAAGAGGTTGATCTCGTAGTCGTGGTTGCCGATCACGTAGTACAGGCGGCCATTGCGCGCGAGCTCGGACAGCGCGGAGAATAGTTCTTGGTGCGCCCGGAGTACGCGGATGAAGAACCAAGCCTGATGAAAATCGATGGCGTCGCCCACGATGACCAAGAGGGAGATGTCTTGTTTCACGCGTTCAATCAGTGCAATGAGGTGTCGGTCTTTTCCGAAGAACGCATCGCAGGGCGTGGCATCGCCGATGTGCAGGTCGCTGATGAACCAGATGGGCTGGTCCGCAGAGACGTGTTCGACCACTTTGGGCCGCTTGTTCCAGCCGACTGAGGGCGTCTCAGGGTAGTCGGTGGGGTTATTCGGGGAGCTAGACATCGGTACACCCTTGTAGGTGCGGAGAAGGGCACATGCGCAAACAAGTCGCGCAGCTAGAATTTCTGGGAAGCTTCGGCGAGGAATTACCCGTCACGGGTCTGCCTGAAGTGGCGTTCGCTGGCCGCTCCAATGTCGGCAAGTCCTCGCTGTTGAACCGAATACTTAACCGGAAAAAGGCGGCCCGGGTGTCGGGTAGACCAGGGCGCACTCAGCACATCAATCTGTTTCAGGTGGGCGGCTCGGTGGTTCTCGCCGATCTACCTGGCTATGGCTACGCCAAGGTGCCCGACGCGGTGCAGGCGGTGTGGAAGGCCTTCATCGAGTTGTATCTCGCCGAGCGCGAGGCCCTCCAGCTGGTGGTGATGTTGGTCGACGTCCGCCGCGATCCTCTTGAAATGGATCTAGAACTCCTAGAAGGGCTGCTCGAGTCAGGGATTCCCACACTGGTGGTGGCCACTAAAGTCGACAAGCTCACCAAGCGTCAGTGCAAGGTTCAGCTCGACAAGATTCGGCGTGGTTTCTCCTTGCCCGAAGACTTACCCATCCCCTTTTCGTCGGTGACGGGCGAGGGACGCGAAGACGTCTGGGATGCAATCGAGTCGTACTGTGGAGGCCGAAGTGGCGCGTAAGGGCAAGAATAATCCGTGGGCTAAAGCCGATCGGTTCACGAAGAAGGCAAAGCACGAGGGCTACGCGGCTCGTTCCGTTTACAAGCTCACAGAGATCAACACGCGCTTTCGGATTCTGAACAAGGGGCAGCGGGTCGTCGACTTGGGTTGCTCACCCGGTTCTTGGAGTCGGTTCGTGCTTGAGGTGATTGGCCCCAACGGAAGCCTGGTAGGCGTCGACATCAACCCACCTGAGTTTCGCGCCACGCAGTTTCTGCTGAAGTCCGTGTTTGACGTCACCCCAGACGAAATTCTCGAGGCCTTGGGGGGGCAGGCGGACGTGGTCATCTCCGATATGGCACCGCTCACTACGGGTAATGTGCTCGGCGATCACGTCCTCCAGCTGGAGCTGGCGCAGTGCGCGGTCGACATGGCCCTGAAGGTGCTCCAGCCCGGAGGTCACTTTGTGGCCAAGGTCTTCGAGGGCGAAGACGCTCAGGCGTTTGTCCAGGGAGTTCGACCGTACTTCGAGAAAACGAAGCGGGTGCGCCCCGAGGCCGTGCGCCGTCAGAGTCGCGAGTTTTTCCTGGTGTGTACGGGGTTCAAGCCACCCGCCATCGAAGCGTAGTCCCGCTGTCGCGTTGGATACTCCGCTTGCCTAGACCGTCTAGAGCGATTCGATCCAGGTGGTGACGCTACGAACCATCTGACCGGTACCGCCCGCGACGTATGGCCCTTTGGCTTTGTCGAGGAACGCCGCACCAGCGATGTCGAGGTGGGCCCAGGTCTTGTCTTCGACGAAGTGCTCGAGAAACAGGGCTGCCGTGGTAGCACCGGCCTCGCGGCCGCCGACGTTCTTGATCTTGCCCCACTCGCACTTGAGCATGTCGTTGTAGGGCTTGTGCAGCGGCAGGCGCCAGAGTCCTTCGTCGGTTGCCTTGGCGGCGGTCATCAGGCCGGTAGCTAGCTCGTCGCTGTGGGTGAATAGACCGGTGAAGTCGGAGCCGATAGCGACCACACAAGCGCCGGTGAGGGTGGCGAAGTCGAGGATGTGAGACGCGGCGTCGACCTTGTTGGCCTCGAGGAGGCAGTCGGCAAGGACCAAGCGGCCCTCGGCGTCGGTGTTGTGGATCTCGACAGCGACACCATTGTTGTAAGTGAGGATGTCGCCCAGCTTGAAGCTGTTTCCATTCACCATGTTCTCGGCTGCGCCGACGAAGGTGTCAATGGCGATGGGCAAGCCAAGTGCTGCGGCCGCCTTGGTGATGCCGAGCACAGTGGCCGCACCACCCATGTCGCAGCGCATGGTCTGCATGCCGTTGGACGGCTTCATGGAAAGGCCGCCGGAGTCGAATGTGACACCCTTACCGACCAAGCAGATGTGCCCCTTGGCGTTGGCGGGACGGTACTGGATGCGGATCATGCAGGGCTTGCGGTCGGAACCTTGGCCCACGGCGAGGATGCCGACGCAGTTCTCGGCGACCAGCTTGGCCTCGTCCCAGATCTCGACGGTGACGCCAGGGATAGTCGACAGCTTTTGGGCTTCGGCGGCGAGGGACTCGGGGTAGATCTCGGCGGCCGGTGCGTTGACCAGGTCGCGAGTCCAAGCTTGGGCGTCAGAGCGGATCTGCGCTTCTTGCGTGCCCAGGGCGTCGTTGCTGACCACGGTAAGCTGTGCAAGGACCGGTGTTTGGTCGGCCTCGGCTTGGTAGACCTCGTACGCGTAGTTGCCCACGTTGACGGCTTCGACCCAGCGATTCAGTGCGGTAGCATCGCCGTTTCCGACGGACAGCGCCAAGTGGGTAGCTTTTTGGCTGCGAGCAGAGCGGCCAGCGACACCCGCTGCGGCACGGAGATTGGCGTCGGTGCCGTCGCCGATGCCGATTAAGAGGAGCTCGTGTGCGCCGAGCTTGCCGAAGGTGGGGACCAGAAGGCGCTGGCCGGCCTTGCCCTCGAATTTACGACGGTTAGCGAGCGTGGATAGCTGACCGTCGAAACGGGCATCGAGATCGGCCAGGTCGGCGGAGAGGTCGGTGCCAACGCCGACGGCAAGTAGGTCGCAGGCGATGTCGTGGTGGGCGTCGGAAGAAAAGTCGATCTTCAAGCTGGGCTCCGCGGATGTCAGAAGGCTCTAAGAATAGCCATCGTCGTCAGCAGAAGCACGAATGAAAGCGCGAAGGCTGCGACGAATGCCGTGTAGGTGTCGCGCTGCACCCACTCTAGGACGAACTCTGTACCCGGAAGGGAACGAAGCTTTTGTCCGAGGGTTTCGCCCTTCCAGGAGGGAAGGTCTTCACCGTCTGAGTGCATGCCGGGCAACAGCCCGTCGCCTCCTATCCCAATATCGTCCGGATGGCTCGACCACCAATTGGCTCCGAACTCAGAAGGGGTCGTTAGAGCGGGCTGGGCTGGGCCGGCTGGAGCGGGTGCAATGCTTGGGCCAATCGAGGCCATAGGCATCATCATTGGACCCGTGTTGGCGGCCGCGGTGGCTGATCCGAGGCTGACTCTGGGTCCCAGTCCTCCGTTGACGACCGCCTGGTTTGGCATGGTTAGTGGTGGCGCGGGTTGCGCGGGCGGGACCACCGGTTGGTCACGGGCGACAAAGCCACCCATGGCGGGGAGCACTTCGTCGACCGAGCTGGGGGGGGCGATGGGACGAGGGAATAGGCCCTCGATGACCTCGGCACCGGGATCCGACGACAGGGTGATCTCGCCAGGAGATGAGGGGGCGTCTTCATTGAAGGCCACCGGGGTGATCGCCTGTGGCTCGGGTGTCGGAAGTGGGCGAACGCGATCGAGCATGATGGGCGCTGTGCTCTGCAGATCGCGGGCGGGCGGCACGTAGCCGGGCGCGGGGCGAATCTCGAACTCACCGAGCGCGACCTCGGGCGTGTCGCCGGTGTCGCGTACGGAGAAGGCCACTTTGACCCGGTACCGACCGGGCACGATGTCGGGTATCGTGAACTGAAAGCGAAGTCGGCCCGAGCGATGGCGCTCCACCTTGTACTGGGCTTCGTCGACGCGAATACGGTTGCCTTCTGGGCTGTCGAGGTCTTGGAGCTGAAGCCCGCACACCACGTCTTCGTGGTTGGTGACGCCAGCGCTGCATCCGACTGAGATGGAGAAGGTGATCTCTTCGTCGCCGCGGAACACGCTGTTGTGATCCGCGCTGGTGAGCAGCACCCGGCCCACATCGACCACTTGGGGCGAAACCATGGCGCTGACTTCGGCCAGTCGGGGCGCCAAAGCGGCGCAGTTGGTGAAGCGATAGGGAGGCGAGGGTTCGCGTTCTAGGGAGAGTCCACGGTGCAAGACGGCGCCCAGACGCTCGGCTAGACGGCTTCGGAAGCGCGCGTTGGTGCGCTCGTGGGCCATACGGGCTTGGGCGCGGTCGCGGAGGGTGGCGATCTCGACCTTGTCCAGTCCAGCGCGGGCGGGACGGGGCTCACTGGCGTCGGCGCGGTGCATGGCGGCTTGGTACAGCACTTGGCACACCGCCCAGCTGTCCCATTGCGGTTCGGGCTCGACGGTGATCTCGGGCGGGCGCCAACGGGCGCGGTTGGGGGCGAGTCGTGCGAGCTCGGCGAAGACCCGCTGCAACGCAGGGGTGAGAGCGTCGGAGAGCACTGGCTCGCCACGCTCGTTGATCAGGATGTTGGAGGGGCGGAGGTTGCCGTGGAGTTGATCGGACTTGGCCAGACCAGCGGCCACGCGCTCCATGAGTTCGACCACTTCGGTGAGCTCGAGGACGCCGCCCATTCCGCTCTCGATGGTGTGGCTGTAGTGGGCCAACATGAGCGCCGGCACGCCACCGGGAAGGGTAAGGCTGCTGAGCAAGCGCGGCTTGAAGACGCCGTGGTCGGACTGCAGCCGCTGGATCTGCTCGCGGGCCGCGTCGCGACAGGCGCGGATCAGGGTGTCGCTGACCGGGGTGTCGGCGGGAAAGTCGGAGGCGGAAAGGGCCACCTTGAGGACGCACTCGCGGTTCTGCGAGGAGCGCGCGCGGAAAGAACGGCCCCAGGTTCCTTGACCGAGAAAGTCAGTGAGGGTCCAAGTGCACTTCTGACCATCAATGAAGGTATCGCCGGTGTTCACGGGCGCATCCTATGTTTTGGGCCACGCAGAGACTCAAAGGGGGGGGGAGAGTCGGAAGCGTGGAGGGGGGAGAGGAAGGGGGGGGAGGGGATCTATGGCAGAGTACACTGCAACGCGATCACGGTCAAAGACCGAGTGCGAGATTTTTTTTTGTGCGCTCTGATTCTATTGCGCGGGAACACCATCGCCGGATGCCGGAACGATGCCGGTTCGGAGATAGCTGACCGCGTCGCGGGCGAGGGTGAGATCGTCGCCGTTGAGCAGCACATGACGCGCGGCGCTGTCCACGTAGACCCACTTAGTGGGGTCGCCGAGGAGGAGGTCCATGGCGGGGATGTGCGTCGTCTGCGGTACCTCGGGGTCTTCCATGGCGTACAGGTAGCCGAAACGTTCGGGTAGGGTGGCTGTGGCCAGAGAGCCCGTCGAGACGTTGCCGTCGGGGAAGATGCGCTTGAGTCCGGCGATGCGGTTGCCGTAGGACGAGGGGTCCTCGAAATAGATGCCCAGATCGTCGGGCGTGGAGTCGATCAATGCGCCGGAGGGCATGTAATCGGCGACTCCGTCGTCGTTGGAGTCGATCGAGAGGAGCTCGGTGACCGCGCGGCCACCTTCGCCTAAACCGATGGCGTAGATTTCGTTGGAATCGATGACGATGGGCAGCTCGATGCGGAGACCTGCGGCGAAGAGCGGGTCGGAGAGGATCTGGAAGCCCCACTCTGCTGCGGTGCGACCGTCCCGGTTGAACAGGTCGGATGGGAAGTCGTTACCGGCTTGGCCGCCTCGGTTGTGCCACATGTCGCCCCAGCAGTTGGCGGGGAAGAGCATGGCTACACCTTCTTCGGCGAGGGCGATGGGCAGGACGCCCGTGAAGTCTTCGCCTTTGATCTCGTCGGGGAGCATGCCCAGCGTGGTGAACACGTTGCGTACGGCCCACGCGTGGTCGAGTCGGCTGGGACTGGAGAAGTGGGTTCCGGCGAGCGGGTCGCTGGCGGATGGCGCGAACACGAAGTCGAACGCTCCGCTGCCGTAGACCACCGCTGCGGGCACCGCGAGGCCCGAGGTCTCGGCTTCGATGGGGTAGACGAAATAGAACTTGCTCTGCTCCTTGTCGGGGCAGTCGATCTGCATGTCGATGGCGAGCACGCGCCAGCCCTCGGGGGCTTCGTACCCTTCTGGGGCGAAGTCGACAGCGCCGAGGGGTGCTGTGGCTGGGTCTAATTTCCAGCAGCTTCCGAGGCTGGAGAGCAGGATGATAGCGAGTGTGGCTGTAGGGACCGAACGCGTCACTTGGACCTCCGCGGCGGAGTATAGCCACAACATAGGGTACAGTGGTCATCGTTTCGGCTTGGAGAGGACCATGAACCGCCTACTATTCCCCTTGATTTCCACCCTTCTTACTGTGTTGCTCGTCGGATGTGGCGCTGGAACAGAGTCTTCCGAGGAGTCCGCCTCCGATGTGCCAGAGAAGTGCCGGAATGTGCACGTGGACAAGTTGGCCGCGGACTGGTTGGCCGTTCGTGGCAACGTGGCGGATCCCAAGACGCGCATTCGCATCGAAAAGGGCGGCGCAGACGGCACCGACTACCGCGGCATGTACGTTGGCGGATTCTTCACCAAAGTCGAGATGAAGGGTGAGAAGCGCGACGATGACGTCCGGTTCACCGAGATTCCCACGGCCAAAAAAGCGGCCCGGGTGAAGGCTGGCGAGGCGCAGTTGACGCGGATCTATGCCAAGCCTCGACTGAGCAAGTGCGCCATCGAGGTGTTCGCCGGCAAGGTCGACGCGGCTGGGAAAGAGACGATCCCCCCTAAGGGCGTTGAGTTTGTGCTCTTCCCGTCCCAGGACGGAGTGACCTTCACGTACGAGCCAGCGCAGCGAACGTTGTTTCTGGCGGACGCGGCCAAAGACAAGACGGTTGCCGACAAACAGGTGCAAGAGGCGGGCGGCGCCAGCCCCGAAGCTGAGTTCCCCAACGTCCCGGTTGGTATGTGGTCCAACGTGGAAGAAGACGGCGATCCGGCCTGCACCTACGACATGGACCTGTATTTCGACGACCGCAACGTGCCCGAGCTGACCGCTGTGTCCGCGGGTGAGGTCAAGGATGGCTTCCGGCACTGGTTTCAAGAGTGGGAGGCACCGTACTCAGGGAATCACCACTTCGAGATGTATCGGTACCGAACCTGCGAGGGTGAGGCCCGCGAGTTGATAGACATTGCAGCCATCGAAGCGGTCCTCATGTAGACTCCTCGGGCCCTTCGGAGCCACGGATTTGAGCACAAAAGACTCCACCCGCAAGTTCCACTTCCTGCGCGGAATCGCGTCTGGAGGATTCGGGACGGTATACCTTGCAAAGGTGACACATGCGGACGGTTTTTCACGCGTCTGCGCGGTAAAGCTTCTCAAGCCCCAGTGGGCTCAGAATAAGGAGATCGCCGCCCGGATGCGCGACGAAGCGCGTCTGCTTGGGCGGCTGCGGCACAAGAACATCGTAAATGTCATCGACCTCACTCGGATCGATGGGCGGGCCGCAGTACTCATGGAGTATCTCGAAGCGGTTGACGTAAAAGTCATTGTTCGTGGGGCCAAGAAAAGCAAACTTCACGTGCCGCTGCGCGTGGCCCTCGAGGTGTGCGCCTCCGTGTCCTCAGCGCTCGATGCCGCGTACAACCGACCGCCCTACGAAGGCGACAAGCCCCTGCGGGTTGTTCATCGCGACATCAAACCGTCCAACATCATGATCGATGGCTCTGGCCTTACTAAGGTGCTCGACTTTGGTGTCGCTCGTGCCGAGTTCGACGAACGCGAGGCTAAAACCCAAGAACTGTCTTTTGGTTCGGTCGACTACATGGCCCCTGAACGCCTGTTCTTCGAGCCCGAGACACCCTTGTCCGACGTCTACGGCCTGGGCGCTACGCTCTACGAATTCATCGCGCTACAGAAGTTTGGCAAGTCCAAACTCAGCCAAGAGAAGCAAGAGGCGTTTGTGGGCGAGCGCTTCGAGGACCTGCTGGAGCGTCACCCCATGGCGTCCGAAGAGGTCGAAGACCTACTCCACGACCTGCTGTACGACATGCTCTCTTTTCAGAAGTCGGAGCGGCCTACAGCGGCGCAGTGCGTCACCCGGATGCGTAGATTCGCCCGCAGCTTGAAGTCCCAACCCACCGCCGAGGAATGGGCGGAAAGCGTGATTCCCTTGTTGGTGGAAGAGATTAGCGGGAACGCCCCGAGTCCCGTCGGACGCGACACCACTTCGATGGTTGGCCGCATACTCGTCGAAGACACCGCCGGATTTGGCGAAATTCAAGCCGACGCAGAGGAGGAGCTCACCGAAAACGTGATCTTTCCTTCACCGGCCAGCGAGCTACCCACCCTCGCCCGTCCGCTGCAGTCCCTGTCAACGGAGGCCAGCCCGCCAGATCCCGATCCCAATGACGCCCGCTGGGCCGCGCTCAAACAATCCACCCTCGATGGGCTTGCCGGTGCGGTTCCCGAGCCGGTGTCCGATGCGCTCGACGGTGATGATGGCTTGAGTAAGGCACCCCCGCCGGTGCCAGCAGGCTTGGTGTCTGCGTCGCTTGGGAATACGCCGTCGGCGCAGCTACCTAGCGCTCCGATTCGCCGAGTCATGGCGACCCCGGTGGTTCTACCTCCAACCCGACGCCCAGATCCAGTGTCTAACGTACCTGCGACAGAAACCCCTTCGCCAGCCCCGGCACCCGCACGCCCTCCGCCCGTACCTCCGCCTGTGGTCGTTGAAAAACCGCCAGTGAAGTCCGGCAACAAGGGCATGATGATGGGGGCCGCCGCCTTATTCTTGATGGGAGTGTCCGCGGCCGTCGTCTTGCTCTCGGTCGGCATCGGTGCTTGGCTCTGGGTCGGAGACGCTCCAACCTCCGTGGTGTCTACCCAGCCGTCCGTCGAGGTGCCCAGCGAAGTCGCTCCGGCAGCACCTGCGAAAGCGGAACCATCCATGGGCGACGTCGAACCCGAAGAGGGGGCCCGGTTCCTGTCGATGGCTGCGGGGACACGCAAGGTCTCGGTGCGCTGTGAGGGAGGTTCTGCCAGTGGTAAGGACAGTGCTGTTGTG
>JAACDH010000479.1 GCA_009936995.1 Rhodobacterales bacterium | reverse complement strand
GGATCCAGCGCTGGTCATTGTCTGTGGAGGGGCCGCGGTCCAGTTGGAATCTTTCGGCGCCTGGAGAGAACAAGCCTACCCAGCGTGAAAATAATACTGTGGCTGCATAGTCACGGCCTAATGAGAGACCTTGGATCCAACATTGGTCGTCGCGCTCTCCCGGAATCTCAGGTAATAAGTCCGCCCGACTCCCCCAGGATTCCCCGTGCTCCACCGCGCTGCTCTCTTGCTTCTTGCGCTCACGGCTTGCCAGACCCAGATCAACACGGTCTCTTCCGGGAACACCGTCGCCGAGACTCCGGCGGAGAGGACCTCCACGTCCCGTCGGCTGCTTTTGGCGTACACCGCTACGGTCGAGGATGTTCCGGCGGGCAGTGGGCCAGTTCACCTATGGATTCCGCTGCCTCAAGAGACGGAAAATCAGGTCGTTCACCACATGTCCTTTGAGGGATTGACCGGTCGAGAGGTTGCGGACGCCGTCCATGGAAATCGGTATTGGCACGCGGTCGTCGAGGCGCCCGAGGGGGAGGCCATCTCGGTCACGGCGCGGTTCGATGTCACCCGTCGTTCGGCCTATGTGGATTTAGATAACGTTGAGGAACGTCCACTCAACGACGGGGAAATGGCCGAATATTCCCGTTATTTAACGGCGACAGCTCGGGTTCCAGTGGGGGCGGACGACCCTGTTCTAGCACCGGTCCTGGCCGATGTCCGAGCCTTGGCCTCCGCCGCTCAGCCCCACGTCGTGGCCCGAGCCATCTACGACCACGTCATCGACACCATGACCTACAAAAAGACGGGCACCGGCTGGGGAAACGGCGACACCTATTGGGCGTGCAACGAGCGATACGGAAACTGCACCGACTTCCACAGCTTGTTCCTCTCCTTGGCTCGAACCGAGGGAATTCCCGCTCGCTTCGAGATGGGGCTCCCCATCCCTCTGGATCGAGTCGCGGGCGACATCGGCGGCTACCATTGTTGGCTCCGGTTCTGGTTGCCAGGCGCCGGTTGGGTGCCCATCGACGCCAGCGAGGCCGACAAACACCCCGAGCGCCGCGAACAGCTGTACGGTCAACAGCCCGTCGATCGTGTGCTGTTCACCGTCGGCCGCGATCTGCGCCTTGGACCGGACCACAAGGGAGACCCGCTGAACTACTTTATCTATCCCTACGCCGAGGTCGATGGCGTAGCCTGGCAACAGGTCGACCACAGCTTCTCGTATCGCACGCTGTAACATTGGAGTCTCCGTGCACGTCCATCCAAACCGCGGGTCATTGGACAGCGGCGTTGGCCGACTCGCGGTTGATTCCCGTCTCCCCGAAGTAGGCGGGCGCGATACGTCACCGGACATGGCACACACGTACACCGCTACGACCGAACTTTCTGTCTCGCCGGCCGTTGTCTGGAAGGCGCTGATAGACACTGACTCATGGGGCGATTGGTCCAGCTTTGTGCCGGTCAAACCAGGTGCTTTGGAGCCTGGGCAGTCCTTCTCCATGGCCTTTTCGATCCACGGACGAAGCATGGTTGGCAAAGCCAAACTGTTACGGGTCCAGCCCGAACGCGAGCTTACCTGGCGTGGCGGCGTTCCGGGATTATTGCAGGTCACCCACGGCTTTGTGCTCGAGGCTGTCCCAAGTGGTTGCCGATTGGTCCACACCGAATCCTTCGAGGGCCTGTTGTCCGGTTTGGTGATCTGGTACGTCGGCGAGCAGCAAGCACCGAAGTACGAGCAAGTAAACCTGGCGCTGAAGGCCCAGCTGGAGGCCCGATGATTCAGACGCTTTCCTTTGACGCGGTTACCCGCTGGGTCGCGGACGGCGAGGGGCGCTGGACTGGCCAGGTCCCGGCGGACTGGATGCAAGGTCGCGCGGCCTTTGGCGGGTTGGTCAGTGCCGCGGCGCTTCGAGCGATGACCACCCAGGTGGCGACGGAGCGTTCGGTGCGCTCGCTGTCCACCCACTTTATCGGCCCGGTCAGTGCTGGACCGGCCACCATCGCGGTGTTGGTGTTGCGCGAAGGTCGGTACATGACCCGGGTCGAGGCGCGGGTGACTCAAGGAGAACGACTGTGCGCCATCTTGCTGGGCGAGTTCGGCGGTGGCCGTCTGTCTTCGGTTTCGGTGAAGCCGGCGAATCGGCCCGAGCTGCCCAATCCGCAGACCATGGTCGACATGCCGCGGATGCCGGGCCTCACCCCCGAGTTTGTGCAGCATCTAGCGTTCCGCTGGACCCAGGGCGGCGTACCGTTCTCGGGCGGAACTGGCACCGAGATCGGCGGCTGGTGTCGATTCCGTGAGGCCGCCCCTGGAGCCGAGGGTGTGGTGGGCCTGCTCGACGCTTGGCCGGCACCCGTGCTGCAGATGCTCAAGCGGGCCAGTCCCGCCAGCACCGTCCGATGGAATGCGCACTTTGTCGCCGAGATTCCAGCAGATACCGAGGGTTGGTGGTGGTTTCACGCCCAGACGGTCAGCGCCGCAAATGGCTACGCAACGACCCGCGGAGACCTCTATGGCCCCAATGGTGCGTTAGTGGCGTGGATGGAACAGCTGGTCGCTGTGTTCGACGCCCCCTAAGGTCGATTCTGGAGTACGTCATCGCCGAGATCTCAAAACCGTTGTTCACAGCATTGGCGCTGCTCTTGCCAGCCATAGGCGCCGGGGCGTGGTGGATGACCCAGGCGGATGCGGTGGTCGAGCCGGCTGTCGTGGCCGAGAACCTCGAAGTGCTGCCGCCGCCCAACATTGTGGTGCTGCTCTGGGACACCGCCCGCGCTGATCGGATGAGCTTGTACGGTCACGACCGCAAGACCACACCTCGGATGGAGGAATTTGCCAAAGACGCCCTGGTGTTCAACACCGCCATCGCCCCCAGCTTCTGGACCCTTCCGTCCCACGCTAGCTTGTTCACCGGACTCCCGGCGAGTGTGCACTTGGCCAACGCCAACACCAAGTGGCTGGCCGAAAAGCGTGTCACCTTGGCCGAGTGGTTGGGCGACCGCGACTACGAGACCTACGTGTTCTCGGCGAACCCGAATCTCACCACCGACACCAACTTGGTCCAGGGTTTTCAGACCGTTGAGAGTCACCGAGAGGAGCCCTGGCGCAGCAAGGCCATCGCGGTCACCGACGCCAAGCTTATCGCCCGCGACCGGTCCTCCGAGCGTTCTCCCGACTGGCGTGGAGAGCCTTTGGCCTCCTCCAAAGACGCCGGCCCAGTGATTCAAGAGGCGGCCCTGAAGTGGCTCGGCGAGCGAGAGGGCGAGCAACCCTGGTTCATGTTCCTCAACTACATGGAAGTTCACTCGCCCCGAACGCCCAGCATGGCATCGCGCGAGGCTATCTTGTCGCCCGAGGTGATGGAGCTGGGTTTTGTCACCGAGACCGGATTCGAGGCTGTTCGCGAGCACACCCGAGGTCGGCGGACGTACACCGACGCCGAACACGAGGCCATCTTGGGTGTTTACGACGCCTCAATGCGCGATCTGGACCTCACCACCGTCGAGCTCCTAGACGCCCTCGAAGCGGGCGGGTACCTCGAAAACACCATCGTCGTGCTCACCTCAGACCACGGCGAGAGCTTCGGTGAACACGGTATCTACGGGCACAACTATAGCGTCAAAGACACCTTGGTCCACGTTCCTCTGGTCATTCGCGCGCCAGGTCGGGTGGCGTCGGGTCGGGTGGACCATCCGGTGTCGGTGCGCGACCTGTTCGGTACGTTGATTACCTTGGCGGGATTCCAGCTTCCCGAGCGCTCGGGAGTCCTGGGCAATGTGCTCACCCAGGCTGCGGATGCTCCAGTTTATACAGAGCTTATGGCCTATCATGGTTCTAAGCTTGGGGTCGAAATTCAGAGGCCAGATGGTACGCCTTATCCGCTGCGTCAGCGGTATCGCGGGGTGGTCCAGGACCACTGGAAGCTCATCCTCAGCAGCAGCGGTGTGCACGCGCTGTACGACCGCGCGACCGACCCTGGCGAGTTCAGCAATCTGTATGAAGTGAATACCGAGAAGGCGGCAGAGCTGATGAAGATCGAGCGCGATTGGAAGGCGTCGCAGCCGATCTTGTCGTCCGAGGCGCGTGCGGTCGAGAGCAGCGTTTGGTGAACCGGCGAGCCAAGTCTTCGGTGTCGATGGAGGAGCTGAAGGCGTTGGGCTACGTGGAATAGCGCCGGTCGGGTCAGCGAATCTCTGTGACGCTCGACGCCCACTCGCGCCCATCGAAGGGCATACAGACAAACGCCGACACCTCTACGCCCTCCAGCGCCCGCACGTTCACGTCCCAGCCATCGGGATGAGACCGCGGGACGTAGAAGGGGTGCATGCCGCAGGTTCGGCAGAAGTGATGTTTGGCGGTGTGGGTGCCGAAGGTGTAGGTGCTTAGGGCGTCTTCACCGCAGATCAGGCGAAAATCCTCGCCGGGTACGATGAGGTGGAGGATGCCCTTCTTGGTACAGACCGAGCAGTTGCAGTCGAGGATCTCCCAGGTGCGAACATAGACCTGGAACTGGACTGCGCCGCAGTGGCAGCTGCCGGAGCACCATTTGGGTTCGGCAGCGTCAAGGGGAAAGTATAGGCTGCGGTCGTCGACGTCTTGGCCGTTCATGTTGAACTCGGCTCGCTGATGGGCCTCGACGCCAAAGCCGTTCTTTCGATACAGCGCCAGTGCGTTCGGATTGCTGCCCATCACCCGCAGCGTGAGCTTTCGAGCACCCTGGGTCTTAGCCGCAGACTTTGCGGCGTCTAGCAATAGGCTTCCGATACCCAAACGTCGGACGTCGGGGTCGACGGCGATGGCTTGGATGCGTCGCAGGTGGTGCTGACTGGGCAGGTCAGAGCTTCGGTCGACGTTCACGTAGCCGACCACGACACCGTGATGGACGGCAACCCAAGTAGTGTCGAGGGACATCGTGAAGCTGCGGTTGGGGTCGAGCACGACGGGTGAGTTGTGCGGACCCCAGCAGCGTCGGTCGAGCTGGGTGAGGGCGGGCAGATCGGTCTGAATAGCGAGTCGAACTAGGGTTTGCGACACAGGAATACCTCGCCGAGCTCGACGGCGTCTTCCCAGTCGGGCTGCACCAGCTCGAAGCCGACGTGGCGGAGCAGACGGGCGTAGGTGTTGCGGGGAAAGAGGCCCAAGGTGTGCTGGTCGTGGATGTTCTGCACCTGCCCATCGGGGCCGCGCAGCAACAGGCTGAACTCGACTTGGTAGGTGGTGTCGTCGGGGTTGGGGTCCCAGTGCCACTCCATCAGCTGGGCGCCACGGCCGTCGGGCGCGCTTCCGCCGCCAGCGATGACCGTCTCCTCGAAGCCATCGGCGTACACATCGGGCACCACCAGGAAGCGACCGCGCGGCTCGAGGTGGGCAAAGGCGGTCTCGAAGGCGGCCCGCAGGTCGGCCTCGGTGGTCATATACATCACCGCATCGTGCAGGAGCACCGCCGAGTAATGTTGGCCTAGTCGCAGGGTGCGTAGGTCGCCGACCACATGGTGACGGCTGGGGTTGTAGCCCCGACTGACCTCGACCATGGTGGGCGAGAGGTCGACCAAGGTGACCGCGTTGCTGACGGGCAGGTGCAGGGCGAGCAGACCGGCGGCGGATCCCAGCTCGAGCAGCGTGTCGGTGGGCTCGGGCAGCAGCACCCGATGGTACAGCTCGGCGCGCTCGATCTGCCCCTCGGGCGGGGAGAGAAGGGGCCACCAATCGGCGAGGTCGGTGTATAGGCGTTCGTTCATGGCGGCGGTTCTCTTGGAGTACGGAGCCGACGGATTCATGACAACAAGGGTGGTTATCCCGCTGTTATCATCTTATATATCCACTTCTACCCGTTGGTCGGGGGCCCCTTTTGAAGCAGCCTATCTTCTTCGTCGCGCTGATGCTCGCAGCCTGTAAATCGCCAGGCGTGGTGACGAGTGAGCCCGCTGCCGGGGCGATGTCGGGCTACTACGAGGTCTCGTTCGACGTCTCGGAAGCCCGCATCGATGGAGAGGTGACGAGCGTCTTCGTCGGAGGAATACGGGCCTACGACATACGTCATCAGGGGGACGCGGTCACGGTTATCGTGCAGGGCGCTCCCGCGTCCGGTCCCGCCGACGTCGAGATGGACCACGCAGAGGGCACCGCGGTGTTCGCGGGCGCGTTCACCTACGACCCGCCGGTCGACCCGCTGTTTGATCGGGTGATGGCCATGGGTGCCAGCCTCACCCAAGGCACCCAGGGCGGCGTTCCCACCTACCACGCCAACTTGGCGAATCCCGCGTTTCAGTTCGCCCGACAAGGGGGAGCCTATCTCCCGCTTCCGCTGCTGGTTCCCGATCTGTTTGCGGTCATCGGCCCCGAAGATATCGGCCCGGCGCCCTACTGCACGCCGCCCGACGTCATCGACTTCATCGCCGAAGCCTCGGTGGACGTGGTCAACAAACTCAACGACGTCGAGGCGGACCGGGTGGGCTTCTACCTTGGCCGGGTAGACCCCGACCTGGTCCCCCAAGACGTGGCCGTGGGTGGCAGCAAGGTGGCCAACTTGGTACACGGCGCCGGCGCCGACTTCGGAAAGCAGTTCGTCACCAAGCTGGTGTATGCGCCCTACAACGACATCCTCGAAGACGTCACCGTGTCGCAGCTCGAGCTCGTCGAAGACTTCGGTCCCACCTTGGTGTTGAGCACCGACGCCTTTGGCAACGACCTCATCGCTGCCATCTTCGAGTCCCTGGACATCGACACCAGCAAGCTCACCCCAGTAGCCGAGCTCCGTGCCGATCTCACCGAGCTGGTCGATCGGCTCGAGGCGACCGGCGCCGAGGTGTTCCTGGCGAATATGCCACGTGCCACTGTGCTTCCCGCCACCGCCGATAAGCGCGAGGCGGCCATCAATCGGGCACGGACGTTCGCCGAGAACGCCGGCGAAGACGTCGACCTCGCGGTGGCCGAAGAGACCGCTGCCGTAGACGCTCGAATCGCCGAAGTAGAAGCTGTGGGCGTTGAATACAACGCCATCCTCGAAGAGCTCGCGGCCTCTCGGCCCACCATCCATCGGGTCGATTTCGCGGGACGGGTGGAGGAGATCGAGCGCGACGAGCTGATCGTAGACGGTGTGGCGCTCAGCGTTCGGAAGTTCGGCGGTCTATTGTCCACCGACGGCGTTCATTTTTCGGACACGGGCTACGCGCTTGTCGCCAACCTATTTGTGGAGACCATCAACGCAGAGCTCGGCTTGAACCTAGAGGCCATCGACTTGGCGCCGGTTTTAGCGACAGACCCGTACTCGCCTGCGACGTTAGCGGAAGGTGGGCTGGTGGTGGCGGAATGTACGGGAACGTAGACCGGGGGAGGTCTGCGCTTTGTTTGCATCCGATGGGGCGATGCATGCGTCTCCTACTGCCGTGGCGTCGCCCGCGGGAAATGGATAGCTCCATGCCATGAAGAAGCCCAACCTCGTTCAACCGCGCTCCGCTACCCGCCGCCAGGTGCTTTATGGCATCGCTAGCCTGGGCTTGGTGGGCTGCGGTCCAGTAGAGATCAAGCGCGAGTCGGCGGGGATCCACGATCTCGACGACAAGATCCACGGGAAGAATCGTCGGGCGAAGATGATCATCCCGAACGGCTTGGAGGGTCTGGCACCCTTAGTGGTGGGCTTGCACGACAGCGGTCAGAAGTCCAGCACGGTGTACGACGACTTTGGCTGGAAAGCGGCGTGCGCCAAGCGAGGTTGGGTGGGCGTATTTCCAACGTTCCCACTGGATAATGAGAACGACGACAACGTGTACATCGAACACCTAATCGGCCGGGTGACCGCGCTGGCGGCCATCGACCCCAGCCGGGTGTACGTGATGGGTCACGGCGGCGGCGGTCGGCGTGCGTACGCCATCGGTTGCACCCGCGGCGACATTGTTCGGGCGTTCGCGGCGACGTCGGCGGTGGTTCGGTTCTCCGAGAAAGAGACTGGCCCCCAGAACCCCAAGGGTCCAGCGCTAAGCATGCTGCACATCCACGGCGGCCTAGACGAACGGGTGCCGCTGGTGGGTGGGCCGGTGAAAAGTGGCGACCACAAGACCCGCGCGGTGCCCGCAGTCGATGACGGACTCAAGCACTGGATTGACTATATCGATGGCGAGGAGACGCCCATGAACGGGTCGGCGCCCCAGGGCTATGACGCCAAGCGTTGGACAGGCAAGGGCGAGGAGGTCGTTCGCTTGGTGGACCCCACCGGCGACCAGTCGTACAACCCTGCACATACAACGTTGATCGCCGACTTCTTTGCGTCTCTGCCGTTGCGAGCGGGCTAGTCAAGTCCCGAAGACGTTCACCCGCCGGTGGGCTGTGTGGCCGTTAGGCCGCGACCGCGCACGTCATCTGCGACACCGGGCGCAATCCCCTGGACGATTCGGTCATTCCCGGTCTGCGAATTTGGGGCCGACATCTAGCTAGACGGCCGGCCCTTGCGACGCATCCATTTGGCGAAGCTGGTCATTACCCGTGACGTTGCGTCGTTCTGGAGAATGATGTCGGCGGGGAACTGGCGCTCGGCGATGAACTCGTGGGACGGACAGGCCATCCACAGTCGGTCGTAGCTGGTGAGGTCGTCGAGGGTTCCGGCGATGAACTCACTGCGGCGGCGACTGTGTAGGAGCGCGAAGTTGCCGCCGATGAGGGTTCCGTCGGCTTGGACGCTGATCTCGGCGTTCAACGCTGGCGGAACCAGGGCGCTGCTGAGGTTGGTGAGCACGGCGGTTTTACCGGCGGCCCAGCGCTGTTTTAGGTCTGTCCCGATGGCGAATAACCCGGCCGCGAAGGCCTTCTGCTGCGCTTCGGTCCAAGTGGCTTCGGAGGTGAAGTCTAGGGTGATCTGTTCGAACCCGGCGTCGAACATGCGACGCACCTGATTGGCCATCTGTTGGGCCAGTGCGGGGGCGACGCAGACCGTTCCGGTGAGTCCGGTGACGGAGATTTCGGCGGTGGCGTCCACCTGGAGGTGGAGCGCGACGCCATTGTTATCCATCCACGCCAAGCGGTCTGTGTCGAGGTCGTCGGGGCCGCAGTGGACGCGTACTTGTATGGATTTACCGCGTTTTTTGGTCTGAACCTTAGCGTATTTGACCGCCGCTTCGACCCGTAGCCAGTCTTCGGAGCAGCCGTCGACCCAGCAGGCGAGGGTGGTGGCGTCCCGGTGGGTTGCCAGGAGGAATTCGATGGCTTGTTCGATGGTGTGTGACGACATTCCGGTCATCTGCACGGCGAGCGTCGGATGCCGCAGCAACGAGAAGCGCGCAAACTGGGGAAGCCAGCTGCCGGGTTCGCCTAGGAAGTCGGTGCTGGCTTCGATGGCCAGGGCCTCGGAGAGCGGCGTGCCGAGGAAGTCGGGGCGGCTGCGCTGGCGGGCGGCGTCGAGGAACTCGAACACCAGACGTCGGGGGCTGTCGTCCAGCTGCCGGACCATGCGCTGACCGTTGGCGATGTCGGCGGGGTCGGTGAGGGATTCGAGTCGGGTGTTCCAGCAGTCGAGGAGGTTGACCAGGCTGGTGGTGTACCGGTTTTCGTCGGTGAGCAGATTGGCGTCGACCGCGACGGCGACCCAGTCGTCGCCGGGGATGTCGTAGTCGACAAACAGGTAGTCGAACTCGCCGTGGTTAGGCACTTGGGCCTCGTCACGGATGGCCATCGTGTGGCGCCAGCCCCGGCGGATTTTTCGGCGGTGAGTGGCGGAGGGGAAGTAGCTGACCAGGTGCGATACGATGGGAAAGCGCAGGAGGAAGTGGCGTGGATGACGCAGCTTGAGTCGGCACAGTTCGGTGACGCTGTCGACGAAGTCTTGGGCGCTGGTGTCGCTGTTGCTGGCGATGAAGTAGGCGCCCATGTGCTGCGGGTCGCTGCCGAAGTCGTCGTCGCTGATGTGAACGCAGCCCCGGGACGTGGACCGCTCGATGCCGCCCTGGATGTGTCGGGCCTCGAGGTACTTGAGGTCGAGGATGGCCGAATCTAGGGACTCGACGACCCTCTGCTTGGCGGGGTTGCCGGCGACGAGGGCGCGTCCGACAGGGTCGACCACCAGGAGTCCGTCGAGCTGGCTGAAGGCGTGGCGTTGTGCGGGACTCAGCGCCGCGTCTGCGGGGGTGTTCCCGAGAATGCGGCACAGCTGAGGCAGGAAGTATTCGCCGGCGCCGCGGCAAACAAAGCTGACCTCGGGTAAATGGGCGGCGACGTGCTCGGGTGTGAGGGTGGGCATGACGCCACCGACCGCGATTCGCGCGTCGCAGCCGAGCGCCCGGAGGGTTTCGATGAGCTGGAGGACGCCGCGCCAGTAGCCTTCGAGCAGGGTGATGTAGATCAACCCAATGGTGTCGCCTTGGAGGGAGGATTCGAGGCGATCGAGACCAATGACCGCTCGCTCTTCGCCGAAGATGGGCATCTTCACGTTGGCCAACACCACTTCGCTACCGGAGTCCGTGAGGCTGCTGACCCTGTGCAGCACGCCCTGGGCCAGCTCGCCGTCGTTGTGGGGCTTGTCCGAGTTCATGCTCGATTCGAAGAACAGCACCCGGCGAGTAGGCGGGGAGGCTTTCCAGGTGGGTGGGCTGGGGGAGCAGGGGACAGGTGTGGCGCCGAACAGCTCGGCTACGGCCTGATTGAGCAGGTGTGCCGACGGTTGCTGACCTACCCAAGGGCCGTCGACGGTGAGCACTTCGGTGCCGTCGGATACGGTGAGGGCGGTTTGGGTGCCTTCGGGGCCGAGAATGACGGTGACCGGACGCGCTAGTGACGAACCGGGCAGCGTCTCGAGGGCGAACCCCACGGCGGCGGCCGCCCTGAGCCAGGTGGCCACGGGCAAGTCGACGCCACTCTGGTCGAGGACCTGAATGCGAGCCGGATAGCCATGCAGCCGTCGAGTGAGCGGGTTGCCCTGCCCGTCTAGGACGTGTTTGGTGGGCGGGACCGCGGGCTCACGCACGTAAAACCAGCCCCGGTCTATGGTCTGGCGCTCATTCATGGGGCTAGTCGGCGTCCTCAAGGGCTTTTCGGAAGGCCAAGGATAGTTCTTTGAGCAGCGTGTAGTCGTAGGCTCGGCATTTGAGGCTTTTGCCATCCCATTTCATCTCGGTCTCGTAGGACCAATCCCAGGAGCCAACGGGGCGCGTGGACAGGGCGAGGGCCGTTCCTTGCTTTCCGGAGTCGAGCCGGTAGCTGGTGTCGCCAACGTCGTGCTCGAGCAGGCCTGGCTCGTCGTAGGACATGGTGGGCACTTCGGTGCTGACCTCGGGAGCGGCCTTAAAGTTCGAGCCTTTAAACGTGTGCATCGGGAATCCAGCGGTGGGGACGGTTCTGGCCGTCTTGAGCGCGGTTCTTAACCGCCTAGCGCCCCTACAGGTTCTTCTTCTTTGCGGCGAGGTCGGCTTTCATCGTGGCGAGCTGGTCCATGGCGCTTCGCTCCGCTGCCTTCTTGCCCATTGCCTGTGCCTTTCCGCGAATGGAGTTGCCCTCTTCGTCGAGGTAGCCTGCGTGAGCCTTGGCCTTCAGCCGCTGCACGGACTCTCGCACATTGTTCAGGGCCTGAATGGAGGTGTTGTCGGACATCCCGCTGGTCAGGTCGTCCATCTCGATCTGAGCCTCGGCGAGGGAGAGCTTGGCCAATGCGCGCGCTCGTTCGTCCTTGAGGTCTAGGATTTCCTGGCGACACCGGGCGAGTCCATCCTTGGTCTCTTCGACCTGCTCAGCCACCGACAACAGCGTTACGGACGTGGTTTCGATGCTCTTCGCGACCTCTTGCCGACGCTGTTCGAGGACCAACGCGGTGTCATCGTCGCCGTCCTGTAGCGCCGCAGCGATTCCAGTCATTAGGGGTTTTAGCTCGGTCTGCAGGTGCTCGATCTTCTGCGCGAGCTGGTTGCGGCGCACAACCAGACTGGCGCTGGCGGTCTTGAACTCGGCCAACGTCGCCTTCCGACCCTCGATGGCCGACTCATAAACGGCTTTGGGGTTGGCCCTTTCTACAGTCCCCGCTGCGACAGAGGCCTTGCCTTTGATGACGTTTCCGATGCGATCGAATGTGGACATGGTGCCTCCGCGCTCAGCATACGCGAGGCGGCCTGGAACATTGCAGGGCTTGACCCCTCCCGACCGGAACGTGAGGCGTTGGGGCGCCGGTGCGCCACGCCTGTCCGCCATTGCGCGGCTCGGCTTGTGAATGGAGGCGGTTCTTTCATCGGGGAGTGAGTCGACCCCTGTCGTTAAAAAGTTCTTTAGACCTTCCATAGCAGCCGATCCACAGTAAAATTGTGACCGTAATTCCTTTCGCGGAGCGCGCTGGCGCAGTTGCTACTTGTCTCTCGCAAATCCTCGGCTTAAAGTCGGTTCCCGCGATTTTTCGCGAAGAGGTCTCAGATGAGTGAAACGTCAGTTCTTATTCAGGGCGGCACTGTCGTCACCGCCGATGGCGAATTCCAGCACGATGTGCTCATCCACGGCGAGACCATCGCCGCGGTGGGGCCAAATCTTCAGGCGCCAGACAGCGCTCGGGTCATCGACGCCACGGGCTCGTATGTGATGCCCGGCGGCATCGACCCGCACACCCATATGGAACTTCCGTTCATGGGAACCGTGGCCTCCGAGGACTTCTTCACGGGCACCTCTGCGGCGGCGGCCGGCGGCACCCCCACCATCATCGACTTCGTCATCCCCGGCGTCGACGAGAACATCCTCGACGCTTACAAGAAGTGGCGGGGCTGGGCCGAAAAGTCAGCTTGCGACTACTCGTTTCATGTCGCCATCACCTGGTGGTCCGACCAAGTTCGCGAAGACATGAAGACCCTCGTGGCCGATCACGGCGTCAACAGCTTCAAGCACTTCATGGCCTACAAGAACGCCATCATGTGCGACGACGAGACGCTGGTCAACAGCTTCCAGACGGCCAAAGAGGTTGGCGCGCTGTGTACCATTCACGCGGAGAATGGCGAGCTTGTCCACGTGCTCCAGGGCGAGATTTTCGACAAGGGCATCACCGGTCCCGAGGGCCATCCGCTGTCCCGTCCACCGGCGGTCGAGGGCGAGGCCGCCAACCGCGCCATTCGTATCGCCGAGGTGCTGGGGGTACCCGTCTACTTGGTGCACACCAGCTGCACCGACTCCCGCGAAGCCGTCACCCGTGCTCGCCTTAGCGGTCAACGTGTGTTCGCCGAGAGCTTGGCACAACACTTCGTCATCGCCGCCTCGGCCTACCGAGACAAGGACTGGCGCACCGCTGCTCACCACGTGATGAGCCCGCCGTTCCGCGCTAAAAAGCACCAAGAT
>JAACDH010000478.1 GCA_009936995.1 Rhodobacterales bacterium | reverse complement strand
TGGCGCCGGTCCAGCATGATTATATACCGGGCTCATCGCCAACCCTGCCCTGCCCTGCCTCAGATGGGCGCTGTTGTCCAAATACGAATTCGTCTCGGTTCAAATGCCAACCGGACTTCGGTCCAACGCCCGATTCGGCGCGTTTCGAAGAGAAATTCGGTTCCTGTGGCGCCGGCCTCATTCAGTTGTGCCCTGAGCTTGCCACGCTCCCAGGCGAGTCGTTCTGGCGGGCTGTCTCGCTTGCCTCCGACATCGCCCCATCGCTCGAAGGCCTCTTGGACTCCCAGCCAACCTTCTGTTGCGTGGTCATGAGCCCTTGCTTGCGCAAATAGAAGCAGCACCAGCACGCACACGCCCGTCACCACGACTTCGGTTCCGCCATCCGTGAACATTGCACGAAGGGTCGACGGATCGATGTCCAATGTGGCTTCGCGGATGTCCACCATGTCTATTGAGGTCTGTGCAATTGCCTGCGGTATATGGATTCGAAAGACGCGGTCTTGTGAGACGAAGACATCGAGGTCCTGCAGGGCGGGGGCAGTGGGCGACCCTGTTAGGCGGGCGCAGCCTGTGGCGTCTAGGGTCAGCCAATCCCGGGTGTCTTGCTTCTCGATGCGACGTCCGGAGGTCAGATCTTCGAGCAGCAACTCGGGGGACGAGTCATCGACGAGCTCGACATAACCAACACCGGATAAGTGGATGCGCTGGCCGCGCCCTCGCACTTGGCAACTGGGCCGCCAGCCTGCCGCATCTACCGTACCCGGGCCGCGTGTGCGGTCAGACGCTCCCAAGTTCCTCCACCACCAGCCAGTGCCCCTCCATCGGAGTTCAATCCAATAGAGTGGTGCTCCCGAGGTTTGTAGGATTCCTGCACAAGCGCGATGCCGCCCGAATAGCGCGCTCGTGGACAGAGGCACGCGTTGCAGTCCGGACTCTGTATTGAGTAGTGCTCGTCCCATAAACTCACTATATCGCAGACCTAGGACTACCCTGCCTAACCCAGCCTAGAGCTGTTTGGTATAAGATGCCTTTAATGATTCCGAGTACGTTTCACAATGGCCAATACGAGTTGCTTTCGCTCCTAGGAAAAGGGGCCAGCGGAGAGATCTGGCGCGTGCTGGATACAGAATTGCAGGTGGAACGAGCGGCGAAGCTGGTGCTCGCCAAGGGCACCGGCGGAAAACGGGCAGTGCGTGAACAGAACATTTTGAAAAGTCTGAACCACCCTGCCATACTTCAGGTTTTCGACTGTTTTGAGGAGGGTGGATGGTGCGTCACAATTGTGGAGATCTGCCAAGGAAGTCTCTCAGATCGGGTCAGAGAAAGGGGTCCGCTGGATTCTCGGTCCGTTGTCGAAGTGGCGATCGTCGTCTTGCAAGGTTTGTCCACGGCGCATGCGAGCGATGTCGTACATCGCGATATCAAGCCGTCCAACCTCTTGATTGGTGCAGATGGCCGAATACGTCTCGCAGATTTTGGCGTTGCGGCCCTGCCATTAGCCAATGAGTTGCTCACAAGTTCTGGTGGGGTGATCGGGACCATTGGTTTCATGGCTCCGGAACAGCGCAGGGGAGAAGCTGCTGCGAACACTGCCGATTTGTACGCCGTCGCGGCCACGCTTGCATGGCTTGGGCTGGGTGAGCCCGTTGGTGACCTGTACGCACCTGGCGTTTCACGTCGCCTTCGTCTCACGTTTGGCGATGGATTGGCCGGAGTCATCCTCAAGGCCGGCCGCCACGCCCCCCATGACCGGTATCAGACGGCAGATGACATGGCATCGGCTCTCCAGGAGCTACCTAGCAATGCGTTTCCTAGGCGAGGCATGCCCGCTGGATCATCCGCCGAATCTAGGGTTCCATCAAGCGGTAGACGCGTCCACCCGCGCGGATGGATGGTGGGTGTCACCGCGATGTTTGTCGTTGCTGGTGCCTTTCTGGTTTGGGAGCGACCCACGGCACCTCCAGTACTCAACAATCTCCCGTTGTGTGGTGAACCGCCCGTCACCTTCGGAAAGTACTCCTTTATCGGACCGGCGGAAACGCAAGGCGTCGCGGCCGGTGACCTCGACAACGATGGCACCATGGACGTGGTGTTTGCCAATCAGCTAGACCAAAGCCTATCTATTTATTGGTCGGCCCAGCCCCCGGCGATGACGCTCGACGCTGGCCGGGTTGCCTCAAATCCGGTGATCGGGGATTTGGATGGCGACGGTATCGCCGATTTACTCCTGGCCAAGCCCGACTTTGCAATGCTTGAAGTTTGGAGGTTCGATGGGCGTTCTATCAGAGATCGGCGAGAGCACTTCCAAGCTGGCACGCCCTGGGCTCCCCATCTGTTCGACTATGACGGAGATGGGGATGATGACGTTCTTCTATCGCTCCATGGCGCAGACTCCTGCCTTGCCTGGCGAGAGAACCTCGGTACTGCTTACGCGCCTCATCGGTGTTTGATCGACGTTATCCCGTCGATGTTCGCACTTGGTGAGTCCGCTACGGGCATCAAGATGGTGTCGATCACCGAAGGTGTGCTGTCGATACGACCACTTGGTGGTCTTGGATTGGCGACCCTTGAGCGAACGCTGACCTCCCCTGATGTCAGGTTGGTGCCCGGCGTGGCAGACGTAGATCGCGACGGAAACGATGAAGTCTACTTGTGGAGAGCTCAAGAGGCGGGGCCGCTTGTTCGCGTTGAAATGGACTCCGTTGCAACGGCTTGTAGATTGGGTAAGATACAGCATACATCCAGCGATTTGATGCCCGTGGATCTCGACGGTGACCGGATAGTAGATTTGGTTGGCTGGAAAGGTTGTGAAGGCTGTACGAGCCAGCATCTGATCCTTCGTGGGCAGCGACACTAAAGGGCGTTGGTGCACGGCTCGGGTTGACCCCGGCCGGGGCATGCACACCGAGTGGTCGATATAGAAGTCGTGGGAAAGAGAGGGCGGCCAGAACAAAGAGCAGGGTTACTCCGCGGTACAAGACGAAGCACCGTGTGATGAACTGGGCTGGGTATGAGAGGTCGCTTCGGCAGCGGGGGGACATCACGATCTGGTTAGACGAAGCCGCGGTCGAGGCTTGGAATGCGCCCCTTGTGGCCGGCCAGGCGGCCAGCTCCAGTACTCAAATGTCGCCATCGTGACGGCGCTGACGCCGCGGACCGTGTTCCACCTCCCGCTTCGGCAGCGCTTGAAGAGGATGGGTGACGGGGAGTGGCACGCTGTATCTAGCCATTGATGGTGATGGGTTCATCGTCGCATCGCGGCTGACCGAGCCATGCAACAACGCCGCGCACCGGAACTTCTGACCGCGCCCAAATTGACCGAAGATGCCATCATTGTCGTGGATGATGAACTTCGGACCCTCCCACGGGCAAGCGTCGCGAACTTGCTGCTTCGCCCAGTCCAACGTCGGGTTCCGGGTCATTCCAAT
>JAACDH010000477.1 GCA_009936995.1 Rhodobacterales bacterium | reverse complement strand
TTGAGATCAGCCCGTCAGCGAGGTGCCCTGCTGAAGAACTTCGAGGTTTGACATCGCCGGTTGAGCGCTGTCTGGGATGTGCACCAGACGCATTCGATCGGGCCGGGCGGCACGGTGAAGTGACGCTTGGTACGCATCGAGTACAAGTTCGACGACTATCTGGTGGGCGTTAAGTCCCCTCTATGACACCCCACGGCGCCACCGTTACTCCCGACTTCGTCCCAAACGCCCTGGGGCTGTTTGAGGCGGTCCGCGACGAGGTCTGCTGGACCGAACAGATGCGGTCGCGAAAGACGGCGAGCATGGGTGTCCCCTACAATTACGCCGGCGCATCGTACCCCGTGGCCAGCTGGCATCCGGCCATCCAGGCACTCGCGGATCGGGTCGAAGCGGCCGTTGGTTTTACGCCGACCAACTGCCTGCTCAACTACTACCCCACTGGTCGACACAACCTGGGATGGCACCACGACGACACCGACATCCTGGCGCCCGGAACCGGAATCGCCATCGTCAGCCTCGGCGTGGCCCGGCCGCTCAAGCTACGGACCACCACCGAACACGGCTTCCACTACGAGGAGTTGCTGCTTCCACCCGGCTCGCTGCTGATGATGAGCGCAGAGATGCAGTCCCACTGGCTGCACTCTATGCGTCGGCATGCCACGCAAGAAGCTAGGATTAGTCTAACATTCCGGCAGATTGTTCGATGGGATGTGGTGCAGCCGGTGTTGACCCCCCGGTGAACGTCCGTAGACCGCTGAAGGGGGCTCGCGGGTCAGGGTCGCTCGGCCAAGAACTTCCGCATCTCGGGCCCGTAAACCGGATGATCCAGGGCCACGGTCATCACCGTCTTCAGATAGTCGAGCGTGGTGCCGGTGTCGTAGCGCTCGGCGGTAATGGGCTGAGCTACAAGCTTATTCTCGGCGGCAAGGGCCATCATGGCGTCGACGTGGAAGTACTCTCCGCCCTGGTGTTTCTGCAGTCCGTCCGCCAACAAGGAGAAGATCTCGGGGGTGAACAAGTAGCGCCCCAGAGACACTAAATTCGACGGCGCCGTCCCGAGCGGTGGCTTCTCCACGATGTTGCGCACACGCAAGACCTCGTCGCGGTCAATCTCCACAGCAAGTACGCCGTAGCGGGACAGCGCATCCTCCTCTTCGACTTTCATGGCGCTCAACACCGACACGCCGGTAGCCTGATGCTTCGCGATGAGGGCTGCGCTGACGTTCGGTCCGTGAAAGAGATCGTCTGGGTAGGCGACCACCACCGGATCTGTGCCCGCAAAGGCCCGCGCGAGCAACAGCGCCTGACCGGTGCCCTGCATGGACTGTTGACGAACGAACTGCACCCGAATCGCCGGAGGCTGGATCTTCGCGAGCTTCGCGTCTGCCCCCTCGGCGGTGAACACTGCTTCGAGCTCAGGGTCCCTGTCAAACCAGTCCTCAAGTGACTTTTTGCGACGACTGGTGATGACCAACACATCTTCGATGCCGGCGTCTATAAACTCTTGCACCACGTAGTCGATGGCCGGGCGATCGAGGATCGGCAGCATTTCTTTGGGCACGCATCGCGTGATGGGAAGCAACCGGGAGCCGTATCCCGCCGCAACAATTACACCCTTGACTGCCATTTGAGACCTCGGTTCCTAGTACCTTGGTATAATCCAGCCACGGAGGCAAGAGAATCCCATGTGGTGGCGAATTGCAGGTGGAATGGGTGCCCTAGGCGTGGCCCTTGGGGCGTTCGGCGCCCATGCGCTCACAGGTGTGGTCGAAGATCCTCATCTCCTCGACGTTTGGAACACCGCCGCTCGGTACCACCAACTTCACGCCGCGGCGCTGCTGGGCGTTGCGGCTCACCCCGGGAAACCCAAGTGGGCAGGACCACTATTCCTCGCCGGAACGTTCTTCTTCTCGGGCTCCCTCTACCTGATGACCCTCACCGATATGCGGTGGCTCGGCGCCATCACCCCCATCGGTGGCGCGTGCTTCATCGCCGGCTGGCTCACCCTCGCCTACGCCGGGGTGCCCGATTCCAATTCTTAGCGCATACCTGCTCTCCATGGGTTTCGGCTGCGTGCTCATCGGCGCGTACCTGGTGTTCGGGGGCCACGTCGACGATCACCACCTCGACGCCGATCACGATCTTGAGTCGGACCACGATCACGGTGTCATCGACACCATCGGCGCGGGTTCCGAGGTCATATGGCTGCCCTTACGGTCCATGCGCTTCTGGACCTTCGCCGCCGCTTGTTTCGGGCTCACCGGCATTTTGCTCACCGGGGGCGGTATTCAAGAGCCCCTCACCGGCGGAATCTCCGCGTTCATGGGCATCTTTCTGGGCTGGGTGATCGCCCGGTTCTTACGCACCTTAAACACCGACGCCGTCTAGGCCCTCGCCGGACGCATCGAATGGATGGCCATCACCCGTGTGCTGGTCGTGGGCGTCGAAGACGGAATCGCCCAAGTAAGCGCCATGCTCCAGCAGCGTGTCTAAGCCCGAACCTCTGAAAAATTGCAATAGCGACCGCGCCTCCACGTAGCATGCCATGACGGTTATGAGTGTCCACTCGACGGCGTGGGCGCGAATGTTCTAAGGTTCGGATGCTCGGCAATCGCCGCGCGTAGGAGGTTCATTTGTTCGGTGTAGACGTAGTTGCAGCCAGCTGCCTCGGGGTAGCGCTCGGTCTGGCAATGATGATGACCCTCGTGGTGGCCAAACAATTCCTCTTCGTTGGAAGACCTAACGAATTACTGGTTTTCTCTGGCCGAAAGTACCAAATGGAAGATGGCTCCGAGGTGGGGTATCGGGTCATCCACGGTGGCGTGGCCTGGAGAGTCCCCCTGCTCGAAAAAGTCGACCGTATGAGCCTAAGCACCATACCTATCGAGTTGCAGGTGCAAAATGCTTATTCCAAAGGGGGTATTCCGCTGGCCATGCACGCCATCGCCAACGTAAAGGTTAGCTCCCACCACATGGAGCACAACAACGCCATCGAGCGCTTCATGGGCCGCGATCCCAACGAGATCCGCCAGGTGGCCAAAGAAACCCTCGAAGGCCACTTGCGCGGCATCATCGCCAACATGACGCCCGAGGAAGTGAACGAGGATCGCCTGAAGTTCGCCAACGAGCTGGTCGGAGAGGCCGGCGAAGACTTCTCCCGGTTGGGCCTGACGCTCGACACCCTCAAGGTGCAGAGCGTGCACGATGATGTGCAGTACCTCGACAGCATCGGCCGCGAGCGCCTCGCAACTGTGCTCATGGACGCAGAGATCGCCGAGTCTACCGCCAAGGCAGACGCAGAAGAGGCCCAAGCCCAGTACAACCGAGAAGGCATGGTTTCCAACGAGCAGGCCGAGACCCAAATCAAGCAAAAGGAGAACAACCTCCGCCGCGCCGTAGCAGATCTCGAAGTGAAGGCCAAATCCGAAGAAGAGCGCGCCGAGCAGCAAGCCCTCGCCGCCCGCGCTCGCGCCGAGCAACGGCTCCAAGAGATCCGCGCCAAGCTCGAGCACCTTCGTCTGATGGCCGACGTGGTCCTGCCCGCAGAGGCCAACAAGAACGCGGCAATCATGGCGTCCCGCGCCAACGCTGCCCACATCTCCGCCGACGGTGCGGCCATGGCCGAGGTCCTGCAGATGATGACCGACGTGTGGATCAAGGCCGGCGAAGACGCCAAAGATATCTTCCTAATTCAACAGCTCGAGACGGTCCTCACGACGGTCACCAAGCGGGTCCAAAACATGGAAATCGGCGAGGTCACCCTCATCGACGGTGGCGCAGGTCAAGCGCTTCCCCAGCACATCGCGTCACTTCCCGGGACGGTCAAGGCCGTGCTGAAAGAGTTCCGCGAGACCACGGGCGTCGACATCACCGGCATTTTAGCCGGCGTTAACGAACCCACCGGTTCTGACGATGGCTCTGGCACTAGCCGGAGACTCCTGGCCACCAAAGCCTCAGCAGCGAAGGAGGTGAACTGATGGTAGTCGCACTTACAATTCTCGGTGTCATCGCCATGGTGGCCCTCGGAGCCCTCGCCGGCGCAGCAGCCCTCGCCAAAAACCTACTGTTCATCTGCGAACCCAACGAAGTGCTCATCTTCAGCGGTCGTAGCCGAACCACCAGTGATGGCACCCAGGGATACCGCATCATCAAGGGCGGCCGCGGCTGGCGGGTACCCCTCATCGAGCAAGTCGACCGCATCGACCTCACCAATATGATCATCGAGGTCAACGTTCAAGCGGCCTACTCCAAGGGTGGTATTCCCCTGAACGTCGGCGGCGTGGCCAACATCAAGGTGGCGGGGCACGAGCCCACGTTGGGCTTCGCAGTCGAGCGGCTGATGGGCAAGAGCCGCGAGCAGATCATGAAAATGGCGAAAGACGTTCTCGAAGGCAATCTTCGTGGTGTACTCTCGCGCCTCACCCCCGAGCAAGTCAACGAAGACAAACTCGCGTTCGCCGAGCGTCTGCTCGAAGAGGCCGAGCACGATCTGGGCAAGCTGGGCCTAATGCTCGACACCATGAAAATTCAAAACGTTCACGATGACCGCGGCTACCTCGACAGCATCGGTCGACGTCAGAGCGCCAACATCATCAAGTCCAGCCGCATCGCCGAGGCCAAGGCCAAGGCCAACGCGATCACCCAAGACGCCGCCAACCGCCAGCGCGCGCGCCTACAACAGATCGAGGCCGACGAGCAGATCGCAACCGCCCAAGCCGAACGCCGTGTGGCCGATGCCCTCACCCGTGCCCAGGCGATGATCGCCGAAGCCGAGGGTCAAGTTAACGCGAACATCGCTAGGGCAAGCGCGGCAATGGACGCCGAAGAGGCACGGGTCGAACAGGTTCGACTGCAGCTCGCCGCCGACGTCATCGAGCCCGCACGCGCCAACATGGAAGCCGGCATCGCCGACGCCAAGGGCCGCTCTTCCCGCATCCTCGAAGAAGGCCGCGCCACCGTGCAGGTCCTCGACGAGATGATCAAGGTGTGGAAGGTGGCTGGCGACAACGCCCGCGACATCTTCCTGATGCAGAAGCTGCAAGTTGTGATGGACGCCCTAGTGTCCACCATGACCCAAGTGAAGGTCGACAAGATCACCATGCTGCCCGAGAGCACTGATGGCGGCGATACAACGCGCACCGCTGTTCGATTGGTCGAAGAGCTCAAGGGCGCCTTGGGTGTCGACTTGCCGGCGCTGTTGTCCTCGGCGGCGGGTGCGCCCACCACGTCGACCCCGACAGGGCCCCAAAAGAAGCTGTAGCGGGTTCGCTTAACGATTCACGGAGACCAGGGCCTCGGCGATGAGCGTCGTACCGCACTGGTCTTCGAGCTCGGCGGTGAGGGTGACCGCACGCCAGTCCACAGTGCTGGACTCGGACTCTTCGAACCACCCCATGCCCAACTGGAGGCCGGTGGCTTCGGCCAGCGCTTCATCACCCTTGAACGGCCGAAGATGGCTGCTACCGTGGCCCAGCTCGACGCCGTCATAGCTGAGGTAAAGGTCCACAATGGGACCGGCACTCCCCTCTCCGATGACCGGGTTCGCGCCTGGCGCGATGCCCGTAGTCTGCAGCGCCACCCAGGCGTGCGAGCCACCCTGGTTGCCGTAGTCCAGGTCGAGATCGTCGCCGTCTTCAAGCGCGGAGAACGTTTTTTCTCCGACGCCAAGGTAAATTTCGGCAGGAAATTGCGCTGCGCGAGTGCAGTCATCATCAACGTCGCAGGCCGAGAGAGCGAGGATCAAAATGTAGATTGAGCGGTTCATTGCGCGCCTCC
>JAACDH010000476.1 GCA_009936995.1 Rhodobacterales bacterium | reverse complement strand
TCACCAACGAGCGGGCGATGGGGCCAATCGAGTAGAGGCCTAATTTTCAGACGCGCCCTTCGGACACCGATACCTGACGTATGGCACGAATCGCGCCAAGGTCACCAGCGAGCTCTGCCGCGCGGGCGACCAGGGACTTCAACGCGTTTTCGGAGAGCGGCTTGTCGATGACACACGCCTCGTACGCGACGCCAATATCGAAGTCGCGATGGGTAGAACCCAAGTTACTGGCCCCAGCCTCGTAGATGGCGTCGTCAACCGCCTTCTTGGTGCCGCGCTTGTCGCTGTGAACCACGCAGAGCACCGTATGCCCCCGAACGGCATCACCGAGGTGCAACTTAGCGCGTGGACCGTAGACGCAGTCGCGAACCGCACCGACCAACGAAAAGTCCGCGATGGTCTGGGCAACACGGCGAGCGATCCGAGGTTGAGCTTCTTGAGTAGCGGCGCCGATATGCGGTGTACACACCACTCTGAACTCGTCCGCGTAGGGATTGCGCCAGTCGGTCTGCCCGGGTCGGGGCTCGCTGGGGTAGACGTCAACCGCCGCGCGACGAATTGCGCCATTGAGCACCGCGTCGAGGAGCGGCTGAGTATTGTGGGCGTTTCCACGCGCGAGGTTCAGGAACAAACGCGGTGAATTGCTGGAGAGGTCGGCGCCGAGTTGACCGAGTACGTTGTCGAGCAGACCCTCGTTGTCGCGCCCGCGAAAGTCCTTGGCAGACGTGTGCACCGTGACCATGTCGGAGCCGCGGAACAGCTCTTCGAGCGAGTCGCACTTGGTCCAGCCCATCTCCTGACCGATCTCTTGGGCGACGTGCCGGGTATCGTAGAACCGAACCCCCATACCGAACGCCTCTGCCACGCGCGCGACCTGGCGGCCGATGTTGCCAAGTCCCACAAATCCCAGCTCTTTACCCCGGAGTTCGTAGCGACCCGTGGCGTTCTTTTCCCAGCGATTCTCGCTCATGGCCACGTCGGTCTCGTACAAGCGACGAGACAGGGCGATGAGGTGAGCCATGACCAGTTCAACGACACTGCGGGCGTTGGAGACCGGATCGTTGAACACCAACACCCCACGCTCAGCGCACGCCACTTTGTCGACCGAGTCGTCGCCGATGCAACACAGCTGAACCACCAAAAGGTCGGGACAGGACTCGATGAGATTGCGAGTGACCGGTACGCGACTGCGCTTGAAGAGCACTTGGGCGCGGGTGCGATTCAACGCATCGATCAGCGCAGCCTCATTGGGCACGGAATCTAGGCGAGTGGCCTTGATACCGACTTTCGCCAGGTGTTCATCGAGCGTAGGGTGCGGGGACTCAACCACGAGCGCGCGAGAGAGCGGCTCCATCAGAATGCGGACCACTTGGCCTCCAGGAAGGCCTCGCAACTATCGCATCCCAGGCTACACCGTAAGAAAGCGCAGCAATTAGGGGCACCATCCCCTTGACCTATTCCGGAGCCTTGGGTTCGAGCCACCAGTCCGGGTGCCCCGGCGCGTCGAAGCCATCACCGTCTAGGTCGATCCAGATTGGGTTGGTCATGGCATAGGGCCTAACTGGAAATACCTGCGGTATCGGAACAGCGGCGCCGAGCAAAGTGCCGACGGCCTCGACCCCTGCCAAGGCGTCGGTGACGACAGATTGGAGCTCGATAGGCGGCATCTCGACCGGGGTGAACACCGGCGCCAGATCGCCGTCACCCATGGCGACAAGCACATACCAGCTGTCTACCGTAGGCGTCACTTCGAGAGACTCGCTGATTCGCAATACGTCGGTAGCGCTATCGACCGACCACTCTTCGATGAGCGTTCCATTCTCGTAGAGTTCAACCCTGCTGACGTCGATCCACATCGGGGCCTGAACCTCGAATTTCAGCTCGATGGTGTCGCCGCCAGGTTGAAACTCAGAGCCGATGCCATTGCCGTCGGCCCAGAATTCGACGAACGGACCATAGCTGGCAACCACCCGATGCTCTTTCACCGCGTTGGCCACATCTTGGTCGTCGAGAAACGCGGGGTCGTCTACGTCGGACATCACGTAGTTTCGAGGACAGCCGGACTCGACACCCGTGGTGCCATGGGTGTCGGAGTTGCCCATGGCCGTGAACTTGTAGCCAAGGTTGAGCAACACGAACCAGTCATCAATGACCCCGTCAATGCCGTATCCAAGCCGGTAAACACCGTCTTTCAAGCCCTCTTGCTCTTCGAGGGTTCGCGTATAAAAGTCGGTGATGTCGGCCGTCCCCGACGTATACGCGTCCATCTCGCCCTGCGTGGGCGTGCGCAAGTAGTCGAATCGCTTGCCGTTGAACAACTCGAGCGCGTCGAAGTCCCATTCCATATTCGAACTGGCCAGCAGCGGATTGGTGACCGAGAGCAGCGGCGTGTAGACGACGACCTGCCCGGGCTCACCGCCTCTGCCTGGCGAGCCTCCATACGGGTCGAAGCCGTACTGGTCGAAGTAGCCCAGGATGCCATCGCGCGGATGCCCGATGAAGATGAGCGGGTCGAGCCCAGCGTCGGCGCCTACGGATCGCATCTGCTCGATGAGGACGTCTGGCTCTTTGCCGGTCCAGTCCATGCGCTCGGTGTCGGCACCCTGGTCTCCCTGAAAATCGTGGGCCAGCGGGAACGCGAGAAAGTGGCCGACCTCGACCGTGGTGACTTCGTTGCCCACTGCGGACTGCACCCAATGTTGAAGGCCCATCTCTTCGATGACCGGCGCAAAGTCGGTGATGTGGTCGTGGTCGGTGCTGGCGAAGAACTCGACGCCCTCGGCCACCATCGTGATGACTCGCTGCTCGAAGCTGACGCCCGAATCGTGGCTAGGCTGGGAGTGGACATGAAGGTCTGCGCTGATCCAGCCCGGGGTGTTCAAGCTGCGAATCACAGTGAGGTCGATATCGGCTCCGGTCGCCTCGTTAACGGTGAAGAAGTCGCTCTCGTCGATCTCGTACTCGAGACCGCGACTGGCCACCGCTCGATACTCGCCGGGAGCCAGCTGAACCTCTCCCTGGCCGTAAGGAACGAAGACCACCGCCTCGGGCGCGCCGCCGATGAAGCCATCTCCCAATACGGGATCCCGGAGCGGGCCTCCCTTGCGAAACAAGGTGACCTTGGCGGGAACCTCGACGCCAAGCTCGTCACGGATGGTCAATCGGACGGTACCCGTGCGCGGTGCGCTCACCAGAACCTGCACATTCTTGCCCTTCTTTATCTTCACATTCTTGAGGCGCTGGGCGTTGGGCCGCCCTTTCTCGTGGACCACCAAGTCCCACGTACCCACAGGTAGTCGACCGGAGAAGGAACCATCGGCGATGCCATCGCCTGGCGCGACGTCGGTGCGAAACTGGGACCAGGGGCGGTCGGCACCGGATTCGTACACGAAGACGTCGACATCAGACAGCGGAAGACCGGTTCCATCTTCGAGAGCGTTGCCCGAGACCGTACCGTAGTCAATGTTCTTGGCTTCGACGTATTGATCAATGATCGACGCGATATCGCCGTGTCCGATAAAGAAGTAGCGCTCGAAAGTGTAGGCCTCGCCCGCGTCAAATCGCGCCAACGAGCCATCGCCCTCTTTCGCTGCCACCACGGTGACGGTCTGCGAGGAAGTGAACAACGGAACGTAGGTGTCCCCCTCAGCGGCCGCCATTCCGTAGCTGACGCCGTCCGACACACCGGCCACAAAGTCGAACTGAAAGGGGCTTACGAACGTATTACCGCCCGCTTCTTGCGCCTCGAAGACGGCACCGTCTTCATCGAAACCTATCCCGGGCGCAAACACGTCTACGCTACCCCCTGACAGATAGAAGTCTCCAAACACCGCGCCCGTCTCGATAGCGAGTTCGATGAGCGCCATATCGGTGGTGTAGTAGTCGGGAAGGTCACCCTCGGCATTCTCTTCTTCGCCGTTAAAGGTGGTAGTGGTCTGGATAGTGACCCAGGGTACGCCGGGTTCGACGATGTAGTCGGTGGTCATGTAGGCGGCGGGGGACCCGACCAAGGCCCACAGCGCGTCGAGCAGAGACAGGAACGGAACAGCCGGACCTTGGACCCGCACAATGGCGGCATTTCCGTCTTTGCCGTCTGCCAACACCCGCACTGAGTCGGGATCCTCGGGGTCGGTGTACGTGATGTTCATCGACGTAGTGGGGAACAGTTCCGCGAATTGGTCCTTGCCCTGGCCTCCAGCAAAATCAGGTGAATACCGCTGGATATCCGCGTCGATCAGACTGCCGCCAGACAGTCCTGGCCCCAGACTATTGCGGGCTCCCAGCACCGCGATCTTAAAAAATTCGTTCTCCAGCACGAAGTCGCCGGGGCGAGCCATGGCCTTCGGGCCACCGACGGTCTCATTCATCTTCTTGATGACCGAAGCGCTGGCGAACGGCGCATTCTCCGATCCGCACGACATTGTCGCCGAGAGGGCGAACGTAAACAGTATAGAACGAACAGACTTTGTGACGCACATAAAGGGATCTCGTGTGGCTCAAGGGACGCGTTGGAGTATTCTAACCCGCCACCCACCCTGGACGCGTCGATGAACAAAGCCCTGGCCCTCCTGCTGGCTGCCCTGCCCTTGAGCTCTGCCTTTGCCGGAGGTGGTGTCCCAATCTTCATCGAAGACGTGCCCGACCAAGGCACCCTCGACGTCTGGGGGCAACTGCAAGTCTGGGGCACCCTCATCGACCAGGACGACAGCCCCGTGGCCGATCCCGCCAGCTACGGCGACCCCGAGCTCGACCCCGGCTTCTCTATTCCCCGTGGCCGCATAGGTATGAACGGTTTTCTTCCCGGCGCCCCCGCGGGGGTTCAAGCCTCCTGGAACATCAGCATAGGTGTGGCCACCGCCTACGACGTATTGACCCCATCGAATTCCAACGTCCAGCTGGTCGACGGATACGGCGAGCTCACCATCGACGGCCCCATTGGTCCCTTGGCCGTCGTGGTCGGTCAGCACAAGGTCACCTTCGGCCGCGAGCAGCTGATGGCATCCGCGGATCTACTCTTCCAAGAGCGTGGCATCGCCAGCGAGTGGATCTCGCCGGCTCGCGGTGTGGGCGCATCCGTGGGCCAAACTATTCCGCTCGGCGATGCCGAGAACGCACCAGAGATCGCCATTCGCGGCGGCGCTTGGAACGGAAATGGCTCGTTTCTGGGCGACGACGATCCCGGTATACTCTCCGCCGCACGCGTCGAATTCAACCTCGGTGAGACCTATCAAACTTGGTCCCACGACCTCGACAGCGCCGCCGGTGTTGGCATCTCACTGAGCAGCGACGATGCCCTAGCCACAACGACCTCCGCCACAGGCGCAGACGTCTTGGCACGCGTCAAATGGGTGACGCTGATGGCCGAATTGAGCCAATCCACGCTCTCCCCCGCCGACAGCACATTGGGTATTCCCGCGGTCACCAATCCCACGAAACGCTTCGGGCTGGTCGGTCAGCTGTCATTCTACGTGCCGGTCGCCGGGATAGGTGGACTGGGCATCGGCGGACAATTCTCCGCCTTCGACGACAGCACAGCCCTAGACGACAACGGCGATGTATCGGTCATCCATGGCGGACTCACCTGGCGAAACATGATGCAAGGCCTAGATCTCGGAGCCGGTTACATCCTCCGAACCGAGACAAACGGACGTTCCATCGACAACGATAGCATTCGCGCCTGGGTCCAGATGCGTCCCAAAATCTCACTGCGATAGCGACGAAGGTACACCACCCTCACCCGTTTCGACCTTCGATCCACCCACGACCAGACGTGGGGGGCCGTCGACGTGTTCAGTCCACAGGGGGACGTCCGGGAACCACAATCGGACCCCCACCGCCACCAACGACGCTGGTGCACCGTGGGCGATCACCAGCCGGGCTGCGCGTACAGAACAAGGAAGATGGGCCACGCTGAACCAGACCACGTCCTCGTCGGCACGTCTGACGCGGGCATCTAAAGCATCCGCGTGAACACCTCGACTACGCGATACGCAAGCTCATCCAATTCGCCTACGCACGTGAAGCGGCACCTCAAAGGTGTCCTCACACAAGGAAAGTTGGGTAATACGGTCTACGCGAAACACTCGTTCCGCCTTACGCAAATGGCAAAAGCCATGGATGCGTGGCAGTTTAATGAACCACACGTCCACTTTGCGATGGATGGTGCCGAAGGATGGGTCTCCGGTCGACAGATAATCCAAGGCAACCGTACGTTTTTCGTCTCTGGCCCGCTTTAAGGTAGCCGCTTGTTGCAACCGAAGGGGAGAATTCGGAGCCAACGCTTCGACCAGCTCATTCAGTTCGGCAACCGTCACATCGCCATTTGGATCCACGATACGCAGCATCTCTGTATACACGTGAAAAGTGGCGCGGGCATCCGCGAGCGCTCGGTGGGCGCCGTTGAGATCGACGCCGAGCTGCTGACACACCTCGCCGAGATTATTTCTAGGAAAGGCGAACAGTCGCCTCGCCATCATCAGCGTGTCGACTGAAACATACGCGCCGACGTTCACGCCCGCGTCGTCGAGCTCTCGCTGGAGAAATCCCAGGTCAAACGGAAGATTGTGGGCAACCAGCGCAGCGCCATCGAGCGCGTCGGCCACCTGCACGGCAATTTGGGCGAAAGGAGGCGCGCCACTGAGGACCTCGTGGCCAATGCCGTGACAGGCCAGAGCCCCTGGGGACATCGGCGCGTTTGGACGAACTAAACTCTGAAATTCACGTTGAACGACACCACTCGCACCGCGAACAACAGCGACCTCACAGATGCGATCGTGATCTGGCGACAGCCCTGTCAACTCGAGGTCGAGCACCGCGACAGTCGCGTCTCGGGCTGGGAGATGAAGCAGGCTAGCCCGATCCATGCGCTACTGACGATAGATGGCCTTGGCGGACGGACGAGCCGGAGTGCCCTGCCCTTGCCAAGGCGTCTTGCCGTCGCGACGTCCGCGCATCATGTGCTGAGTCATCAGCTCTTCGGGGAAGAACTGGTACCAATTCTCGGGGAACTTCTTGGTGTTGATCTTCTTCTTGTTGGCCACGGTCTTTTGCAGGCGCTTGAGAACATCGGACTCGGGCAACGCGATTAAGCCCGCAGCCAGAGAGTCGAGCGCCTCTTTTCGCATCCCTGAGCGCACCCGAAGCGTGGCGTGAATCATGTAGACCAGCGCCTCTTTAGGCGCTGTGGTCTGGGCTGACTCAAACTCCTTCCATGCTTTTTCTTTGAGGCCGCGACGATAGTAAATGCATGCGATGCAGGTAACGGCGGTCCAGTTGTTGGAACGACCCTTTTCGAGCAACGGTAGCGCTGCGTCCCACTGCATTTGTAGGTACTCCAAAATACCAAGCTGTGCGTCGATGGACGAGTTCAGCAGAATCTGCCAGTAGGCGTACTTGGCGCGAATCTCCTCAAGTAGGGCCTTCGCCTCCGCGATTTGGCCGCCTTGCAGAAGCCCTGTGAGCCCCGCCATTTCAACCTCGACCTGAGCGCCCGTGCGACGTGCAAGGAGAAAGGCCGCGATGAGCCAAACCAGCACTGTAGGAACAACTGCAGCCCACGGACCGAGGGTGAAGCCCACAGCGGAGTAGACGACGGCACCGAGCGAGAAGGCGATGAGGAGATTCAGCATGGACCGGAGATAACCGCGTCTCTGCCCGTTGTCTCATCAGCCGCCGATTCGAGAGCCCATGAGCTGAACATTGCCCTTAAACAGACCCGATTCACCGTCGGGGGACTGCCAAGCCTCGGCCCAAAACATCTCGCCGCCGAATTCGGTGCCATACAGCGTAAGGCCAATGTTAGCGTTGAAATTGTGCGTCGAGCCACCGCTTTCGTCAGTGTACACGCCGTTCAGATCGGTGATCAGGATATGCCCGCACTCGATATTGTCCCACACTCCGCCGCCCGCGAACGACTGTCCGTCGATGAGCACCTCGACCGCCCCGACCTCGGAGGGTCCCCACTTGATCGACCACCGCGAAGCGCCGTTCGCGGGAGAACCATACGACCAAAAGTCAGGTGCATCGCTGAACGCAGGATTGTCGCTGCTGACATTCTGCGGCATGGCGAACACCTGGTAATTGACGCCAGAGAGCGCTGACGGACTGCCACACTGAGCCGTACAGCCCGGAGACAGGGTGACGACAGCGAGCGCGGAAAACAGAAGAGTGCATTTCATGGTCCACCAGCCTATCACAGCGGTATGGCCCCGAACCGCACAACTCTCACCGCAATCGCAAACGCCGTCGGCTTCGACACCGTCGGCTTCACCGATGTTGTGCCCACACCTCGATTCGAGGCTTACCAACGCTGGATCGCAGAAGGGCACCATGGAGACATGCACTACCTGGATCGCAACGCCGACGTTCGGGCAGATCCTAGAAACCGACTCGCTGGGGCGAAGTCCGCCATGGTTCTCGCGGTGCATCACCACCATGAACGGCCTGACGATCCGGGTGGACGAACTGGATTGGTCGCCCGCTATGCCTGGGGCCGCGATTACCACAACCTCATGGGAAAGCGGCTGAAAAAACTCCACCGCAGACTCCGCGAAGCCGGTCTACAGACCTGGGGTGGCGTCGACACTGCCCCCATCCTCGAGCGCACCTGGGCCCAAGCGGCCGGCCTCGGCACCATCGGCAAGAACACCATGCTCTTCGCCCCTGGAAACGCATCTTGGATGTTGCTGGCGGTGGTGTTTATCGATGTCGAAGTGCCGCCCGACGCCCCCCGACTAGGCGATTTCTGTAAAACGTGCACCCGCTGCCTCGACGCGTGCCCCACGGACGCCTTTGTCGGTCCTCGCACCCTCGATTCTCGTCGCTGTATCGCGTATTGGACCATCGAGAACCGCGGCATCGCCCCAAGAGAACTACGGGCCGGATTCGGACGTTGGGCATTTGGCTGCGACATTTGTCAAGAGGTGTGCCCACACAACCATGGGCCGCCTCCGTCCGATGAAGACGACCTGCTCCCCCGAAACGCCTGGCTCGACCTAGACGACCTGCTCGCCTCGCCCGACGACGACCTGATGGACCGATTCTTGGGAACGCCGCTGCGGCGTCCCGGTGCAGCCGGGCTCAAGCGAAACGCAGCGATTGTCCTAGGTAACCTTGGTGATGATGGCGCAGTAGACAGTCTACGCACCCACGGTCTAATCCACTCCTCGCCCGTGGTTCGCGCCGCCTCGGTGTGGTCCCTCAAGCAGCTCGGCGCCACCGACCAGTGCCCAGCCTCCGACCCGGACGAAATGGTGTTGGACGAAATTCGCGCTTAGGCCTCTGCGGTAGGTCCCACAGGTGCCCCCAAGAAGCGTGACAGTTTCTCCTGAACCAGTGAGATCCGCTGAATCATCTGACCCGCCGAGAGAAAATCGAGGCGCTCGTGGGGCCTATTCAGCAGCTTTCGGGCTAAACTATTCACTAGAGCATTTGCATCAAGTGCGACCATCTTCTGTGCCTCAGCGGCGGCACCTGGAGAGATCGCTCCAAGTCGAATCACCAGGATTTGAAGGCGCTGCAAGGCCAACTCGGTCCCCCGCTCATCCAGCGTCTGAATGCGACAGTGAACCTGTCGAAACGGTGTCTCAACGACATGTTCTTCGACGACCACGGCGGTCCCGACATACTCGAGCAATAAGTGGCTTCGGCCATCTGGAAAGGGTTGGTGCTGCACGATCTGCCCCAGCCCCATCACGGGATGAATAGCGAGGTTTGCGTCATTTTCGGTCTGCGGCGACGACCGAATTGTCGCCAAGCCGAACACACCCTCACCAGCCATACAGTGGGCCACCAGAGCCCGATATCGCGACTCAAACACGTGCAATGGTAGAAGTTCACCGGGAAGCAGCACGATGTTGGGAAGCGGAAAGATGGGCAAACGCTCACAAATCTGCGTCAATCTCTCTGCGTCCATCACGACCTCCGTACACGTCAACCGGCTAAGTGACCTATCACATCCTCTCCTAGGAGCCCGCCCACAGTGGTCCAAATTCGTACCCAAGGCCTGGAGATCAGCCTCTCTTGGGAAGAGTGGGAAGAACGCGTCCGCGCGGGACGCGTTCCCGCGAGCGCCGAAGTGCGGTTCGAACCCATCACCGGCGACAAATGGATGCGTGCCGGCGATCTCGAGATGTACCAATCTCTGCTCCAGAAGAACACTTTGGCGTGGAAAAACCAGTTCACCCGAAGTGGACCTCCCCTGCTCACGGCCCTCCTAGTCGGCGTGCAGATCCGTCTATGGTGGGCTGCACTTTGGACGCCGGAGACCCGTAATTGGATGCTCAGCGACCTCACGGTTTACGCGCCGGCCGTGTTCGAAGACGGACAGGTTTGGCGCCTGATCACGATGGGCTTCTCACACACGGATTCCGCACATATCGGACTCAATATGCTCTGGCTTGGCTACACAGGCTGGAACCTCGAACGGGCCTTGGGTCGGGCAAATCTACTCTGCCTCTACTTGTCGGCTGTTATGGTCGGCAGCCTCTTTTCCATGTTCGGTTCTCCCGAGACTCCGTCCCTGGGCGCCTCTGGCGGGGTTTACGGATTGGTGGCCGCATCGGTAGTGTTTGGTTTCGCCCGTCCTCAGCTCCTCCCCGAACGTGGTCGCCGCATGTTTGGGTGGGCCCTATTGCCGTACCTGGTGCTGATGTTCATGTCGGGCCTCAGCAACGCGCAGACCGACAACTGGTGCCACCTGGGAGGTCTACTCACCGGCGCATTGCTCGCGCCCTTCCTCGATCCGCCTCCCCTGCAGCGGCGCCCCCACTGGAATCGCGGCTTGTACACCATCACGGGTGGCGCAAGCCTGCTCGTACTGTTGGTGATGGGACTCGCCGGCCCCAATGTCCAGCCCTTGACCTCACCACGTGAAGCGAGGGCCGCCTGGCGGGGTGCACCCCTGCGCAATTTGCCAGAGGACCACTACCAACCGCTCGACTACGTGGTTCCCGCTGGGTGGAAGCCGGGCACAAATGCCGCCGGCGATGTCTCCTTCGAGTCCCCCGCTGGTCCACGCAGCTTTTCGGTCATCGAGAAACGCCACAAAAGTCCTCAGAGCATCGAGTTGCGTCAAGAGCAGTGGTTCATCCGGCTCAAACGGGGCTGGCCCGAGGCCACCCTAGAACACCTCCCGGCCACGCAGCTCGGAGGCGAAGTGGCCGAAACCATGCGGGTTCGCCTCGAGGCCGTCGATGGCGTTCAGATCATTGAATGGCGCGGCGTAGTTCGAGGTCAATGGACGCTCGAATCCGTCTGGGCCTGCGCTGAGTCCGACCAGGTCGAGGTACTTCACCAACGCCTACTCGACCGGATCACATGGTCTGAACCCGATAACTTACGCCGAGCACGAATCCACTTTGAGCACGATCCCGACAGCCCCAAAGCGCGTAATGGGTGGGCCAAAGCCCTGGCTGAATTTGGCCAAATAGCGGAGGCACTCCAAATACGTCAGGCGTTGGTAGACGAGTACCCTACCCAGACCGAGTATCGCGTAGCGTTGATCACCCTACTCGACCAATACCCAACCCTCATCGACGTCGCGCCGGTATGGGCCGAAGCGCTCGAGACAGATGGTTCCGGAAGAATAATTGCTAGCATCGCCGACGCACTAGAACACGCAGGTCGGCGGTGGGATGGCGCCGGACTCCTCGATCTCGGTTGGCAGATCCACCCAGGCGATCGCGCCATTCGACACAACCGACGCGCGCTGGGGCTATCCGTCGCTCTCGACGGCTCACAACCGTGGTCCCTAGTCAACAACCCCGTCAGCGGGCTTGCGCGCACCCCCGAGGAACACGCCCAGTTGCTGAACGTGTCACTCACCCTCGAAGCCGCTATCGAACGTGGCCAGATCCTGGCGCAGGAGCGCGAGGCAGTGATCAACCGAGTGGTCGAAGGCCTCGAACCAGGCGATTCAGACCGACTCATGCCCCCGCTACTTTGGCTCAGAAACGGAGAGGTCCCCACAGACGAAAAGACCATCCAGAAGACCAAAGACCAGGTATTAACAGCGTGGTCAGGGGGTGTGGCCCCCGCCTGGCGTCCCGAACCGGCCCTAGAGGCCGTCAAGCGATTTGGCATACCCTGGGTCGTGACGCCCACCAAGCCCTAACCAGTCCTTGCGGCCATCGGCTGGGGGCTTTACATCCTGCGACTGAATCGCAATCGGAGGCCTCACATGGCTCGCATCGCTGTCCTCGGATCCGGCCCCGCCGGATTCACCGCCGCCCTGTACTTGTCTCGCGCCAACCTGCCGCCGTTGATGTTCGAGGGCGTCGAGCCTGGTGGTCAGCTGACCACCACCACAGATGTCGACAACTTTCCCGGCTTCCCCGAAGGCCTGATGGGCCCCGAGCTCATGGAGCGCATGAAGGCCCAGTGCGCGCGCTTCGGCACCACATTCTCCGCCGACACCATCGAATCTGTCGACCTCTCCAAACGGCCCTTCGTGCTCAAGCCCGCCTATGGCGAAGCCCAAGAGTTCGATGCGATCATCATCGCCACCGGAGCCAGCGCCCGCTACCTCGGCCTCGACAACGAGAAGCGCCTGCTGGGACACGGTGTCTCGGCGTGTGCAACCTGTGACGGTTTCTTCTTCCAACAGCAAGAGGTCGCAGTCGTCGGCGGCGGTGATACCGCTATGGAAGAAGCCACCTTCCTCACCAAGTTTGCAAGCAAAGTCACCTTGATTCATCGTCGGAAAGACCTTCGAGCGTCCAAGATTATGCAGGACCGCGCCCGAGCGAACAACAGGATCGAGTTCCTCCTAGAGCACAAAGTAGTCGACGTCCTCGGCGAAGACAGCGTCACCGGCATCCGCGTGCAGAACACTGTCACGGGCGAAGAGCGTGACATTGCTCTCACCGGGCTATTCCTCGGTATCGGACACACCCCAAATACCCAGCCCTTCGGCGGTCAGATCGACACGGATAAGTCCGGTTACATCAACTGCAAGCCTGGCAGCAGCTACACCTCAGTCCCTGGTGTATTCGCCGCGGGCGATGTTCAAGATTCCGAGTACCGCCAAGCGATCACCGCGGCCGGTTCGGGCTGCATGGCTGCGTTGGACTGTGAACGCTGGCTCGAAGACCAAGAGTAAGTACCTAGGCTCAGCGGTCGGATGGGGCCCCTTGGGCAAACACCTCGGTCCGTGCCATCCGAGTGAACAACACGCCAAGCTCCAGTCCCGAACCACCCACCAGGCGAACGCGGTCACCCACCCTTCGCTTCGGGCTAGACAGCGTTCGACCTACAGGGGAGTTGGCCCTGCGCCCAGTTCGGACGACGTTGATACCATCGGCCACACTGAACTCGAATAAACTGCACTCTAGGTGCGCTGCTTTCTTGACTGGACGCTAGTCGAGGGCTAACTCGCCCGACTTGCACGGAGCTTCCGCATGAACTGGGACGTCGCTGGACTCGGAAACGCACTCATGGATGCGCTCGTCGTCATCC